>NZ_JBQAGB010000012.1:0-184626 GCF_051916145.1 Bacillus cereus group sp. MYBK245-2
CAGATACACGCTCGTCACGATGATTTTTTAAAGCACCCATCATAAGAAATCTCTCCTTTTCCTCTTTTTTATCAGTGTTGACACATAAAAAGAGGTTCAGACACAAAAACAGGCTGTGGAGAAGACTTTCTCCACAGCCTGAAAAAAGATGGTTAAAAACCATCTTTTTTATTTTGTCATCTATTTAAAAAGATTTGATATATTATCTGGTGGTGAGGATATACAATTAAAAGCATCCTTTTTTTCTTTTTTGTTCAATGAGGTAAGAAATTGCTTCAATATGATCGCCAATGATTTGCTGTGTTGCTAATGAAAGGAAACCTTCTTGAGAGAAGTGTTTTTCTGGTCGAACCCGATTCATCTTATCAACGTCGACAGAATGGACATTTTGTACATGAAGGCCTGCTAAAATTGTTTTAACTTGACTCGAGGTAGGTGAAAGAAGTGAATCAAAACCAATTGTATCAATACATTTTCGACTAAAAGCGTGAGGCACAGCAATTGTGGATCCCATCCCTAAATCCTTTCGATTACATGCTAAATTCACAACATATTTACATGCGGTCACGATAGAATAAGGAAATCGATACATATAGTAGTACTCTAACTTATTTAAAGCTAAATCTGTACCATTTTGAACAGATTGTACAAATGGTAATAGATCAGAACTAGGAATTAAGAAATCGCCATCTATAAATAATAATATATCACCTTTTGCAAAACGTGCGCCAACAGCACGTCCAGTATCATTACCAAGTGGCTCTTTGTAGCTAATAACTGTTGCACCACAATTCTTTGCCAATGCCTCTGTTCTATCTGTTGCTCCATTAACAATAATGATAATTTCTAAAGGTTTTAATTTTTGTACCTCATAAATTACAGATTCTATCGTTTTTTCTTCATTTTGAACAGGGATGATAACCGATAATTGTTTATCCCCATAAGTATTCGAATAAAATTCTTTACCTGTACTTATTTTTGGCATATATTTTTGTTCGCCGTTTTGAAGCCCTAAAATAATATCCCGCCTTCGATTACTATCAGTATAGTTTCCTCTTGAATCTTGCGCTATATTTATCCAATTTTCAATAGCTTCAAGATGATAACAAGTGAGTTGTTTTGAAGGGAAGGAGGGGATTTGAGGTATATAAATTTTTAAATGATTGCAAATCTGAAATTTATATTTAATAATTTTCATTTGTGCCAATATCGGATTTGATAAACTTTCTGGAGTAATTGCCTCTAGAACTTCTTTTGTTATTGCGTAGGGAGGAAATAATAATGAGTTAACATTTAAATCTGAACGATGAAAAAAATGATTCGTAACTTGCTGCCACATCATTGCTATATTCGGCCGTTGCTTCTTATAAAAAAAATAATCCAAATTATTTAATACTACATCAGCGGATCCGTCTAGTAATGGTTGAAGAAATTGTATAAGTGTGGAAGATTGAATAATGTAATTTTCATCTAAACATAATAGGCAATTACCTCTCGCTTTTTTTGCTCCAATCGTATAACAAATATTATATTCTGTTGATTCTTCTAGTGTAATAACTTTACAACTGTAAGATCGTGCAATATCAATACAATCATCAATACATCCGTTAATAATAAGAATAACTTCTAAAGGTTTCAGTTGTTGACATGCTTTTAAAATTTCGGGTAAAACGCTTGTTTTATGCTGTATGGGGATAATAATAGAGATTGAATTTTTACACATAAGTAGTCTCCTTTTTAATCAGGGGTAGTTATTAATAAGAATAGATAAAATAGGAGATAAATATTTTCTTGTTACAAACATAGCAATTATTTAGTTTTATCTGACTCCGAATTTTCATTAACTGAATTAGAACCTTTGTTTATACCAGAAGCTATTAAATTATTGAGAACACTAAGATCTAATTGCATAGGGATTGAGTTTTCGGATGTAGTTTTCTCATTTTCTTTTTTTGTAGTTAATATTGTTCTTATGTTTTTTATTTCTTTATATTGTTTTAAGATAATGAAAAAACCAGAAATGATTAAGAGAAAAGACAAAAAAGTAAGCAAAAATATTATCTCCAACATAAAATATCCTCCTTCAAAAAGAAAATTATAATAATATTATTTAATAAGGTATTTAATGATACTCCATACTTTTATGGTTGAATGCAATAAGAAAAAATTCATACTAATGAGTTCGCTTTTCTAAATATATGCAAAATTTTAGCAAAAGTTACTGGTTTTTAAGTTAGAGGAAATAATTATAGGTACGTTATACAATCTAATGAATTAAAGATTCATTTGTAGTGTAAAGGTATATATTATATAAGCTACACGTCATTATATAAAAAGTTAAACAGGGTGTAATTTTATAGAAAAAGAGCATTTAATTGGACAAATAATTAATTATGTGAAACAATAATAACAGATAAGGAGACGTTAATTTTCCTTAAGTGCTTCGAATTAATTTTATTCAATAAGAGAAGGTGTGCTTAAAGAAGTTAAATTAAATAAGGAGCTGTTTTATTATATGCAACAAAATAATGATTTAAATTTTGAACCTCAAGACGTTAATATTGTCAATCCTAAACAAGCCAGGAAAGCAGTAGTTGCTACTGGTATAGGGAATGCAATGGAGTGGTTTGACTTCGGATTATACGCGTATTTAGCGGTAATTTTAAGTCAATTATTCTTCTCAGGTGTTGATAATAGTGGATTGCAACTTGTACTTACATTCGGTACATTTGCTGCAGCCTTTCTCGTTCGACCAATCGGGGGTGTATTCTTTGGTAGAATAGGAGATAAGTACGGCCGAAAAATCGTGTTAAGTACTACTATTATTTTAATGGCACTTTCTACATTATTCATCGCATTACTACCAACCTATGAACAAATTGGTGTATGGGCACCAATACTACTTTTAGTTGCTCGAATGATTCAAGGCTTCTCTACAGGCGGCGAATATTCAGGAGCAATGGTTTATATCGCAGAATCTTCTCCAGATAAAAAGCGTGGTATACTCGGTAGTGGTCTTGAAATTGGAACACTCTCAGGTTACATTGCTGCTTCGGTAATTGTTACCATTTTGACGTTATTGTTAACAGATGAACAAATGCTCAGCTGGGGCTGGCGTATTCCTTTCTTAATAGCTGCACCAATTGGCTTGGTCGGTTTATATTTACGCCGTCATTTAGATGAATCTCCTATCTTTGAAGAGATGGAAAAAGCACAAGAGGAATCTGAAGACAATGAACAATTTTCATTTATGGATATTATGAAATATCACAAAAAAGACTTCTTATTAAGCACAGTAATTGTCGCCTTCTTTAATATTACAAATTATATGATTCTTTCGTATATTCCTTCTTATCTAACTCAAGTACTTAAAGTCAAAGAAACAACTGGCTTATTAATTATTTCAATTACGATGGCACTTATGATTCCGCTAGCACTTTATTTCGGTAAATTAAGTGATAAAATTGGTAATAAACGCGTCGTGCAAATTGGCTTACTTGGTTTAACTGTATTTGCCATTCCAGCATTTTTACTAATAGGTAACGGACATATTGCCGCTATATTTGCAGGTATTTTCGTATTAGGTTTCTTCCTAAGTGTGTATGAAGGAACATTACCTTCATTATTACCATCACTCTTTTTCACCGATGTACGTTATCGAGCACTTTCGATCTCATTTAATATTTCTGTATCAATATTCGGTGGAACAACACCACTTGTATGTTCATACTTAGTTCATGCGACTGGTAACCCGCTCGCACCGGCATTTTATTTAACAGGTGTAAGTATCATTGGATTAGTCGTATTTAGTGTTCTATTCGTTACAACATCAGGACGCGCGCTAAAAGGTTCATATCCTACAGTAGAAACGAAAAAAGAAGCACACCAAATCGCTAAAGAAGACCCTGAAGAAACACTTTGGTGGCATGAAGAGTCATTAGAGATTGAAGCAGGGAAAAACGCCTCAATTTAAAAAATAACGTAGAAGTATAAAAAGACTCCTATGAAAATAGGAGTCTTTTTGTTGTATTATTTTTTCCTTTTCTTTAAATCCTTCTGATACATGTAAAGCTTATGAATTTCATCCTTAAATTCCTGCAAAAGTACGGTGTTTTCCTCATTTGAATAACGCACTGTATTATAAGCATTAATAATAATATGACTTTGAATATTTACATCTTCTTCACTATTTATTCTATCTAACCATGCCTCAATAGTTTCGCCTCGATTTCTATTTAAAGGGGGAGTTAACTTACTTTCAAGCTTAAAAATCTCTTTTCGAATTTCGTTATGTGGCGGTTTGTTTCGTTTCAAACGTTTTTGGCTCATCCCTTCTTTATCAGTGATGATAGTAGATTCAAAGACAGGTATATTTGGTAAACTGAATTGTTTTCGTTTTTTTATTATTTTCCAAACGACATAAATAGCAATGGCTGCACAGGCTATTATGGTTATGCTATTTATAAGAGTTGGATCAAAAGGACGTGGCTCCAATCCATCCTTAATTGTAGGATCTTTTAGATTTCCTTTATTCGACCAAAAATCATCTGTTTCTTTTAACGCGGCTGCTGAAAATAATGGATTAATAGCGTATCCGAACCCTAATGCAACTGCTTCTATGATAAATGAAAAAACAAGACGAATGAAAGGAAACACTTGAATAAGTACTATACTCATTACACCAATCGTAATAATAGAAGCGAAACGTAATAACTGTTGATTACGATTTGCCCCGGTTAACCAAAATGTAATCATAATGTGTAAAACTAATAGTAACAGTTTCCATAAAGGTGGAAAGGGCGTATAAAATATGGCTGAAACACCAAACCAAACAATACCACCTAACGATTTTTGAACTGGATATCCTGGTCCAACTACATGTACGATAAAGAAGAAAAGCGGTAACATAATGGTGCCAAATAGAGAGAAAGGGAGAAAAATAGAACAACCGATTATTTGAGTTATTAACAGTATGACAAATCCTGTTGTTTTTTTCTTCATTAATTTATGAACAAGAAATACACCAATATAGCCTGTTGCTAAAAATATAACAACAGCAACAAGTTCGTCCCTTTCTGTTAATAACGAAAGGAGGAGCAGCAGAATAAAGTCATTAACGTGATAGAGCCAAGTTTTCAAGCTTTTCCACCATCCCTTCGTTATTTATGAGAAACGTAGGTTGCGATAGAAGAGAGAGGTCATTCTTCTGCAAGCCAATGTAAATCATTGTAGACGATCGTTCTCCTTTTCTATTTGTATAATGGAGAAATCCTGGTTTTGGAATTAGTGTGCTATCGTCTGAAATACGTGCCAATTCCTCTAAAGCTTTTGCGTAATGTGTTTGTCCTTCATTTAATGGTAAGTGCAGAGGGCCACCTTCAGCTAATACACTAATAAATAATTCAAACGGTATTTGATGCTTCGTAGCATATTGACAAATGTATGTTGCAAATGAAATAAGATCTTCTATATTATCTTTCCAACCAAACCCGCGATCAGCAGCTAAAGAAAGACAGATCGTCCAACTATAATTTTTTACAGGTTCATATTGCTTCGCCTGTAATTCCTGCATTTTAGCAGATGCTTTCCAATGAATAGAACGGAAAGACTCACGTTCATATCGTTTCACACCGATAATAGATGTTTCATCATTGTAAAATGAAAAATTGGTTCGATAAGATCCATTTAAAAGTTGCTGAAGTTCTTGCAAACCTGCTACTTCTTTAGGAGAAGGGTACACAATAATTTCAGTTCTTAATTTATCAAATACAGGTAAATGTACAGATAATAAATGAAAAGGATCTTTCAAAACACATTCGAATTGTTCAATTTGAAACACGCCACGCTTCGTTGCGGTTAATGATAAATCCCATTTTTGCATTGAATGAGCAGGTTGTGAAAATGGGAAAGAGAATAGTGTTTTTGATATTTGTTCAATTCCTTGATCTTTATTCGGTAGTAGGGACGGATCTAAATGAAAATAACAAACACCATTAACGAGTGGTATATTTGCTCCATTTTTTAAATGAATAAAAAACTGTCCAGATTCATCAGGGAAAAGCCGAGTTGTTTGTTTCTCATTTATCACTTGAAACTTTTTCTCTATGTAAGCGACATATTTATAAATGAAAATCGCAAATAAATAGTAGAAGAAAAAGAAAAACATAATGATTCGTTGCGGCATAAAAAATGTAAATAGTATCGCGCCTGGCACAGATAGTTGAATAATATGAAGTTGAAAAAATAAAGGTACAGTTACAACGCGCTGTCCATTCATGCTTGCTCAATCTCCACTGGCACGTCAACCTCTTTTAAAATCTTTTGCATCATTTCATTTTTTGTCGTACGTAATGCGCCTTCCATTGATAAGACGATACGGTGATTCCAAACAGAAGGAACTAACAATTGTATATCTTCTGGTGTGCAATATTCTCTCTCTCGTAAAAAGGCTAGCGCTTGAACAGCACGTACTAAAGCTAATGTGGCACGTGGACTTACACCGTTAGCGATATAATCATGATTTCTTGTAGCGTGAGCAAGTTTAATAATGTAATGTTCTAACGGTTCTGATACGAAAATTTCTTTCACTCGTTTCTGTGCCTCTAAAATATCATCTAAAGTAATAACAGATGTGACACTTTCTAGTGGTGCATCGTTACGAAAACGTCGCATCATTTGTAGTTCATCTTCAGGATTTGGATAACCTATAGAAATTGTCATTAAAAAACGATCAAGCTGTGCATCTGGAAGAGGGAACGTTCCTTGTGATTCAATTGGATTTTGCGTCGCAATAACAAAGAACGGTTTTGGAAGAGGAGTTGACTGCTTTTCAAGCGTCACTTGTCGTTCTTCCATCGCTTCTAATAAACTAGACTGTGTTCTTGGCATTGCACGGTTAATTTCATCTGCCAATAAAATATTTGCCACGACTGGTCCTAGTCTTAACTCGAATTCGCTCGTTTTCGGATTGAAGTATTCAATACCTGTCACATCACTCGGAAGTACATCGGGTGTAAATTGAACGCGAGAAAAATTACCACCAATACTTTTTGAAAGTGTTTTCGCAAGTAACGTTTTCCCAGTACCAGGTACATCCTCAAGAAGCACATGACCGTCAGCAAGCAAGGAAACAATTAATAGATCTATAACATTTTCTTTACCTACAAAAACTGATCCTATATTTTCTTTCAATTTATTTATCATATGTATCATTCCTTTCAAAATATAAACGGATATTTCTATATTTTAACAAATTATTCAGAAAATTTATACGGTTTTTCAATTCAAAGAAATAAATATTCAATTATTAAATTATATTCTTGCACATTTTGGAATGCAAATATATAATATCGGTATACGATGTATCGTAAGTCGATATATCATGAAGCGATGTATCGGAGGTGGTTATAATGAATACGAAAGCGAGAAAATATATTCCGTTAACTGAGGCGACATATTACATATTGTTATCACTAGTGAAACCAATGCACGGATATGGAATTATGCAATTGGTAGAAGAGATGACAAATGGAGAAGTAAAGCTCGGTCCTGGAACTTTATACGGGAATACGACGAAGTTACTAAAAGAGAAGTTAATAGTTGAAGTGGCTTCTACAGATAGAAAGAAGTGCTATGAATTAACGCCGTTTGGGAGAGAAGTGTTGGAGCTAGAGTACAATAGATTACAGCGTTCGGTTAAAAATGGGAATAGTATATTAGGGGAGTGATTGGAAGATGGAGACAAAAAGGGTATTTAAATTTTACGCGGGATGGAGTTTAGAAAAAGAGGAAGCCTTTTTAAGAAAAATGCATCAACAAGGCTGGGCGCTACAAAGGTATAATATGATGTATACGTTTAAGAAAACTGAGCCGAAAGATGTAATTTATAAAGCAGATTTTAGGTTGGATTATAAAGATTCAAAAGAAAAGAAAAAAGAATATATTGATATATATGAAATGTGTGGATGGAAACATGTAACGAGTTTTGCGAAATGGAATTATTTTTGCAAAGAGGTAGAAGAGGAAAATGAGTTGCCTGATATATATTCAGATAAGGAAACGAAGATACAAAAACTTACTGAGTTGTTACAAGTCATTGCAATTATGTTTGCAACATTAATTCCAGCACTTTACTTATGTCTTTTTGGAGTATCAGAATCTGGATTATATAAAGGTATGGTAGGTTTTTTGGGTTGTTTATATTTATATATACTTATTAATTTATATTGGAAGATTAATAAAATGAAAAAGGAAATATTGTAACAAAGGTTGCGACTATTAAAAGGGGAGGATTGGGATTGTATAGAATCAGCTCCTTTAATTTTTATATATGTTTATTTTGTTCGATCTTTTTTACATAATAAAAGACCTCCTTTTTAATTCATAGAACTAACAGTTACAAAGATAATCCCAGTAATGATACCTAAAAAAATCATAAATGAAGAAGTAATTAATAATAACGAACTAGTAATTAATATCACTTTATTAGATTTTTGTTTTTTATAAATGAAATAAAGTAAAAGACCACAAACAGTAGAAAGTATCCATGTAGCTAAACCGTAAGAAGTCGAGATTTTCTTCCAGTTGAAAATCCAAAAGTAAAAGATGACTATGTGACAAGTTAATAGTAGAAATGTTGATGGAAACATTATCTTTTTATTTAAAATCATTTGTTTTACCTCCCTTATGTAAATATTACTAAAAAAGTGTAGGGTTTAATATATATAATAAGGAAGAAATACATTTTTAATTAACGTATTAAACGAAAAAATCCCTTATAGAAAAATCTATTTCTACAAGGGATAATCATGTTTTTATTAGAAAGACTGATTTTGTGCAGGTTTAATAAATTGTTCAGGATTTTCAACAAGTCCGCATACAGCGCATTGGACTCTGTATGTAGGTCCTTGGTAAGCCATATGAAAAGCATTCATCGTTTCATTTGTGTATTCTTCTTCTACTTGACCAGTTTGTGGATTTAATTTAACTGGTTTTACTTGTTGCTCAAGAATATTAAAGCGCGTGCGGTTCGTTTTACAACTTGGACATAGCATTGGTTCCATATGTATACACCTCCATTTGTAGCATTTCTTAAACTCATTAATTTTATGCAAACAAAAAAACTTTCTCAATATAAATAGGTGTTTAATGTATTTAAAATTCAGAAAAAATAAAATATAATAAGAGTACGAACTGGTTATGTCCAAACCAAATCTCCTGTTTTATGCCAATAAGCTGGGGGGCCGAGAAATCGGCCTCATTTTTTTGTGCTCGCTACTATAGGAAACAAGGTTTTTATGAGACTTTTGTCGAAATTTTAGGGATGGATATAAAGGGGGATTAATAATGGATTTGAAGATGAAGTACATCATTTTATATGTAGAAAAGTTTGAGGAATGTTTAAAATTCTATAAAGATATTTTACAGTTGCCTATAAAAGCAGAGCACGGTACATATATTGAATTTAATACGGGATCTACAATATTAGCAATGAATACGCGGCAAGACGTGAAAGAATTAATAGGATTACCACTTACAGAAGGCGAGTTACAATCTTCTCATTTTGAATTAGGATTCGTTGTTGAAAATGTAGAAAAAATGATTGAGCAATTTAGAGAACAAGGTATTACGATTTTAGTTGAACCAATTGTAAAGCCGTGGGGACAAACAATTGCATACATTGCTGATCCAGATGGGAATTATATCGAAATTTGCAGTTCATTAGAATAGAAGGAGAAAAAGAGATGGGGTTTCCGAAACTAGAAACAGAACGTTTACAATTAAGAGAATTAACACTGTTAGATGCAGAAACGATGTTCCGTTATTTTTCAAAAGAATCTGTTATACGTTATTTCGGAATGGATTCTTTCGAAAATATTGAGCAAGCGAAAACAACGATTCAAACGTTTAAAAATCGTTATGAAGAGGGAAGTGTATTTCGCTGGGGAATAGAGAAAAAGGGGACGGGCCAATTAATCGGAACGTGTGGTTTTCATTTAATTAACCATCATCATAAGCGAGCTGAAATTGGTTATGAATTAGACGATACATATTGGGGACAAGGATACGCATCGGAAGCGTTACAGGCGATTTTAGCTTACGGGTTTGAAACATTGCAACTTATAAGAATTGCTGCTGTTGTATATGTAGAAAATAAAGCTTCTCAAAAATTATTAAATAAAGCAGGATTTCAAGAAGAAGGATTACTTCGAAAACATATGATTCAAAATGGAGTTGCGCATGATACGATTTTATATTCTTTATTAAAAGAAGAGTGGAAGAAATAATGAGTACAAACGAACTTATAACTATTATGAAGAAGCATAGGGAAAATAGATTCATTTTAGGTATAGATGGTTTAAGTCGTTCAGGAAAAACAACATTTGTTGCAAATTTAAAGGAAAATATGAAACAGGAAAGCATTCCGTTTCATATTTTTCATATTGATGATCATATAGTGGAGCGTAATAAACGCTACGATACCGGATTTGAAGAATGGTATGAGTATTATTATTTGCAATGGGATATTGAGTGGCTTCGGCAGAAATTTTTTCGAAAGTTACAAAATGAAACGAGACTGAAATTACCGTTCTATAATGATGAGGTAGACTTATGTGAAATGAAAAAAGTACAGATCCCCATAGTAGGTGTCATAGTAATTGAAGGTGTTTTTCTACAGCGAAAAGAATGGAGAAATTTCTTTCACTATATGGTGTATTTGGATTGTCCAAGAGAGACACGGTTTCTACGGGAAAGCGAAGAGACCCAAAAGAAACTTTCGAAGTTTCAAAATAGGTATTGGAAAGCAGAGGATTATTACTTAGAGATGGAATCGCCGAAGGATAGGGCGGATTTAATCATCAAATGATTTGAAAATAGAAGGTGGACATAATGAATATTTTATGGGATTTTGATGGTACGTTATTTGATACGTATCCTGCATATACAATGATGCTATCTGAAATATTGGGTGATAGTGTAGATGAACAAGAAATTTACAAAAATCTAAAAATATCATATTCACATGCAATTCACTATTATAATATTTCACGTGAACAGGAAGAAAGGATTAAAATTTTGAAGGGGAAAATCACTCCAAAAGATATGAAACCTTTTGGAGGTGTTGAAGAGATTTTGAAATATGCGGATAAAAATGTGATTATGACTCATAAACATAGGGCGGGGGTTATGGAAATTTTAGAATATTACGGCTGGGACAAATACTTCGTCGACATGGTTACAATTGACGATGGTTTCCCCCGAAAACCGAACCCTTTATCTTATGATTATTTGCATAAAAAGCACAATATTGATTTAGCTATTGGTGATAGAGAGTTAGATTTATTACCTGCAAAAGAATTAGGTATTTCAACATGTATGTTTCAAGGGGATTGTGATGTAGCGGATTATTCTTTATCGCATTACTCGGAATTTTTTAAAGTGGTGAATGATAGAGGGTTTTCTTTATAAAATAAGTGATTATTAAAGACTGTATCTTTCCATTTAAAGATACAGTCTTTATTTTTTAGAGTTATTGCATCTTTATTTTCTATACACTTCAATACGTTCGTTCCCCCAGGTATTCAACAAGGTTTCTATGTGTACCAATTGCCATGGATTAAAGAATGATTGTCCATCTTTATTAAAGAAATAACCGTCGCCTAGATGAAAAGAGGCATGTAGTACTTTGTTCTTTTCATTTTTCCAAACAAGGATATCGCTAGGTTGTAAAGAATCGATAGAAGCTGATTTTAATCGATACTGTTTTATTTGTAAACCTTTTAGAAAGCTATTATCATGTACCCATTTCGTAATAATCCATTTTGTCTCAGATTTTTCACTACAAATACTCGCTAAAGTAGCTGCAAGACAATTTGCTCCGTTTGCAGTTGAAAAAGTATTAAAATAGGGAGCGATATAGGGAAAACTTTTTTTGAATTTTTTGATTTGCTCTTTACTTAATGAAGTTTGATAAACAAATTGTTTTGTTAATAAAAGTAAAAATTTATATTGAAACTCTTTATGTAAGTTATCCCATAGTGATTTTTGCATACTTATATAACGCTTCGAATCATATGTAAATGAATAAGGAGATACATGTTGTAATATGAACGTTTTACTTGAAGGAGATGGTATATCCTCTAGTACACATTCAATCATATCCCATTCATAAATAGAGCCTCTATTAACTTCAAATTGAATTCGGAAAATACTTTCGCGTGTTTCTTTGTCCCATTGCATAATCAAACTAGGGTTTGCTACACAAACAAATTGAATGTCCTTATGAATATTCCATACTTGATAACTATTTCTGCTATTAATATTGTTAAAAATGGTATGGTTAGAAAATTCCTCCTTAGGCATTAGTAAAGTATTAGATGTGAAATGTTCTACTACTGTTCCATACTTTTTAGGGAAAAAGAATAAATCATATTCAGGTAGAAATTGTTCAATCCATTTATTTAGTATATTTGTTTCGATTTGTATACTTGTCATTAAAAATCACCTCTAAATCTATATTCTACACTAGTACTTTAAACACCTTCTTAATATACAGAAAAAGCAATATTACTTATCATTAGATATGAAAATATAGGAAATATTATTCAGTGTTTGTAAGTATTCATGTTATTCTAATAATAGATTTCAATAAAGCGAGTGATCACATGAGTATTTTCATTTTAGAAGACGATGTCATACAAGCACAGCAAATGAAGCGGCTAGTTGAAGAGATTTGCGAGAAATATAGGTTGCCTTTTGATTTTATTGAGGTAACTAGTAAAAGTGAAAACATCATTACTAACATTGCTAAGGCGAAGTATGTCCCAATCTATTTTTTAGATATAGAGATTAAAAGGGAAGAGCGTAAAGGGTTACAAGTAGCACAAGAGATACGAAAGTATGATACGCAAGGAATTATCGTGTTTGTAACGACGCATTCTGAATTTGCACCTATTTCATACCAATACATGGTAGCAGCTTTAACTTTCATTGATAAAGGGTTGCCATACAAGGAGAGATATAAAGTTTTTGAACAATGTTTACTTCAATATGAAGCAAGAAATAAGCATATTATTCCGTCCGATGACTTTATCGTTGAAAATAGTAATGCCACTGTGCGGGTTCCTTTTCATGAAGTTGAATATGTTATGACTGATGAACCGCACCGTTTAGCATTAGTGACGTTAGATCGTATCGTTTATTTTTATGGAGCATTAAAGGAGATAGAAATAATAGATGAACGTTTATTTCGTTGTCATCAATCCTATATCGTGAATACGAAGCAAATGTCTTCTTATGATGCGAAGCAAAAAATGATAGTTTTAAAAAGCGGGAAACGTATTCCGGTATCACGTCGTTTAGTGAGTAAAGTACGTAACATGTTAAAGGGTGAGATGTAATGTATATTTATGATTTATTTGCAATATTGCTTACTAGTATGTGTCATACGTTTTTATACATACAATTAATCCGGTATAACAGATTGTCAGTTAGAATGTTAATAGCTTTAAGTGCGGTATTCATTATTTTACTTGCTATTGTCGTAACAGTAACGAGATATCCAGAATTGAATAGTACGATTGTGTTATTTTTAATAAGTTTAGGATTAATGCAAAATGAACTAAAACTTAAGCATAATGTATATTTTGCACTAGTGAGCATGGTGATTATAACGTTAGTAAAAATGTTGCTTTTGGATTTAGGAATGAAACTCTTTATGTTAACGCCATTCAATTTATATTTATGGACAGGAAGTATAATTCATCTTATCGTAACGACACTTACTTTTATCGGTATTCTATTAGCGCGTAAAAGAATTCAAAAAATTGCTCAATATATAGTAAGTAGTCCGTTATATTATATAACTTACATATTATTAATTGTCGGGTTTATTATTGAACTAATTTTAACTCAACCGTCAACTGAGTTTTTAGCAAAAATAAATCAACAATACAGTGAAGTAAGTTATAATTCAGCGATTATTATTTTTTTATTATTACTAATCATTGTACTAATAAGCTCACATTTATCGAAAGAAAAGTTACGAGAAGAGCATGAAAAACGTTTAGATAAAGAGTTATTAGATTATGTGGAGAAATTAGAGAATATGCATGATGAGCTTGCTAGTTTCCGTCATGATTATATGAATGTATTACTATCGTTAGAAGAGGGAATACGTACAAAAAATGTGAAAGAAATTGAGAAAGTGTACTACGATGTTATTGCTCCCACATTCAAAACAATAAATGATCATGAACTTGATATCGCAAAATTATCTCGCATACATATTCCTGAAGTAAGGAGTGTATTAAGAGCGAAAGTCGGTACTGCCCAGCAGCAACAAATAAAAGTAATGCTTGATATACCAGAGAACATTGAAAGTGTTTCGATGGCGATTATTTCATTTATTCGCATCATTTCAGTTTTAGTAGACAATGCAATTGAAGAAGCCGTACAAAGTGAGGAGAAGATATTGCAAATCGCATTCTTTAAAATGGATTCACGACAATATTTCATCGTGCGTAATAGTTCAAAAAGTGAAGGGATTGATTTGCAAAAAATTTATGAAAAAAACCATTCAAGTAAAGAAGGGACTAGAGGATACGGACTATTCTCATTAAAACGTATCATGAATAAAACAAATAATGCGACGTTAGAAACAACTTATGTAAGTCCCTATTTCACGCAAACATTTATATTAAAAGAGATGAAATAACCATCTATGATGAAAATGAAACCGAATAGGAAATAACTACATACTTTCTTCACTCATTTTTATACACTTCAAGTAAGAGGTGAAGCGAGATGAATGGTCTTATTTTTACAGCAATGATTAGCTTTGGTTTACCGCTTATTGCACTTTTATATGCTTTTTGGAAGAAACGCTATATTCCATATATGTTAGGGGTATTGGCTTTTGTTGTATCACAAATATTGATTCGTATACCAATACTGAATTATGTAAATGGAACTAGCACAGATTTTCAAATGTTTTCTGTTATGCAGCCTGTCCTATTTGCGCTTTTGCTTAGTTTATCAGCTGGAATTTTTGAAGAGGTAGCTCGTTTTATCGCCATGCGCTATTTTATGAAACAACGAGATTGGCAGTCTGGTTTTTTATTTGGGGCAGGACATGGTGGTATTGAGGCAGTGTTAATAGTTGGCATCCCAGTAATATCCCTATTATTTTCACAAACAGTCATTCAAAATGGTGACAGTTACTATTTCGGCGGCATTGAGCGTATTTTTGCGATGGTATTACATGTTGGGCTTTCCTTCATTGTATTACAAGCTGTCGTCCAAAAAAAATTTCGTTATGTTGTATATGCAATTCTCATCCATGGGGCTGCAAATGCAATAGCGGGCATTATATCACTTTATGTACCAGGAAAAAGCGGGATCATTATATCAGAAATTTCAATAGCAATTTGTGCGTTACTCGTTTTTAGTTATAGTTTCATTTTAAAAAGAAAGGGTGTATGAAAATGAGAAGAATGTTACTTATTATTATAAGTGCTATCGCGGCGTTCGCGCTCGCAGCATGTACCGGTAATAAAGTAGATGAAAGTACGTCAAAAAAGTTTATTCCAAAGGCGGAAGAAATTGTATCATTATTAAATGAGGCAAAGTATAAAGACGTGCGTGAAAAATTTGATAGTAAAATGAAAGCTGCATTGTCAGAAGAAAAGATGAAAGATCTTACACCTATAATAGAGAAAGCTGGTACATTCGAAAAAATTGAAAAACAATCGATTGAAGAAAAAGATGGCTTATATACTGTTATTCTTGTAGCAAAATATAGTAAAGAACAACGGACATTCATTATAACTTATAATGATAAAGAAGAAATAGCAGGTTTAGTTATTAAATAAAAAGAGTCCTTCTCGTATGAAGGACTCTTTTTATTCGATATCTTCAGGTCGATATTCTAAAATATCCCCAGGTTGGCATTCTAATGCTTTACAAATGGCTTCTAAAGTTGAAAACCGAACTGCTTTTGCTTTTCCGTTTTTCAAAATAGAAAGGTTAGCCATTGTAATTCCAACCTTCTCCGAAAGCTCTGTTACACTCATTTTTCTTTTCGCTAACATTACATCAATATTAATAATAATTGCCATATTATTCACCTCAGACCGTTAAATCATTTTCTGATTTTATATCTATCGCATCTTTTAATAGTCTTTGGAGAACGGCAGCAAAGACCGCGATTACCATTGAAGCAAAAATCATAATCATTCCAATAATAATAATGCCAGGGGCGTCATCTCTCTCTGCCACAAGATAGAAAAGTGGCATACCTAATACATATAATACACTAATTGCTAGTGCGCTGTACTTAATATTTTTTAAGGCTTTAACAGATAGTTCTGAGAATGCATTGTTCTTATCAATATAGTTTAAAAGCTTAAATGTTTGGTACAAAGCAAAATAATAAGGTATTGCTGTTGCGTATAAGTTGATAAATACAAGATATTTAATATATGCAATATCAGGATATAGTTCAGCAGCGAAGTTTCCTATTTTAGGAACTAAAAAAATGCACATAGCAAGAACAGGGATACCCATTAGAATCACAGCTGTCTTTAGGAAGAGTGTTGATCCTTGTTTCATAAAAAGCACCTCATTTATTTAATATCTTATTAATTTACCACGGAATTTATTGTTAAACAATAAATTTTTGTTTAATTCAATTGGGGATTTATTGTTTAACAAGTTAATAATAAAAAATCTTCTTTATAAGATAGATGAACTATACCGACATGTAATGAATAAGAAAGTTACTATTGTTAGCTTTAGAAAAATTGGGAACTAATAAAACATATGTAGGCAGTCAGAATTTTGTATGTAAATGAATGTGAAACTAATGGAGGCGCAATCATGTTTGTATTGGGTTTAAAGATGAAGAAGTTACTGTTAGTAGGAACGATCACACTAAGTATGTTATGTACTGAAAGTATGATGGATGATCATACGGTGGAAGCGAAAGTGAAAAAAGTAGAACGTCAACCGAAAAATGTAATCATAATGGTTATGGACGGAACGAGTTCTTCAGCAACTACATTAGCTCGCTTGTATAAAGGGAAACCACTTGCATTAGATGAAATTGTAACAGGAGGAGTTCGTACATATTCGGCGGAATCAGCTATAACAGACTCAGCTCCAGCAGCTACAGCTTTAGCGACGGGGAATAAATCGAATTCTGGATATGTAGGGGTATTACCTACTATTGTGAGTTCACCTGGCTTAAAATCAATAAAAGAAGAGGACAAGTTACGTCCAGTTGCCAATGTTTTAGAAGGTGCGAAACGTACTGGTCGCGCAACTGGAATTGTTGCTACAGCTGAAATTCAGCATGCTACTCCCGCTGGATTCTCTGCTCACCATGTAAACCGCAAGCATTTTGACGTAATTGCGGAGCAACAAGTGTATCAAAATATAGATGTCGTATTAGGCGGGGGAAAAGCGGCACTGCTACCTATAAAAAGAAAAGATGGTGAAGATTTAGTAAAAGTGATTCAAAATAAAGGCTACGACTTTATTGAAACGAAAGAGGCATTATTGAAATCTAAATCTAATAAAATGTGGGGCTCTTTCTCACATAATGCCTTAGCGTTTGATATGGATCGTGAAGCAACAAATCCGGAGCAACCAACACTTTCGCAAATGACGGAAAAAGCAATTCAAACGTTATCAAAAGATAAAGATGGGTTCTTTTTATTTGTGGAAGGAAGTAAGCCAGATTGGGCTGCACATGTGAATGATCCAATTGGGATGATTAGTGATGTATTGGCATTTGATAATGCAGTTGCAGAAGCATTAAGATTTGCAAAAAAAGATGGTAATACGATGCTAATAGCCGTAGCGGACCATGGTAACAGCGGTATTTCTATTGGCAATATGAATACGACAAAAGGTTATAATACTACGCCGGTCTCTACATATATTGATCCATTGAAAAAAGCGAAAATGACACTTGAAGGGACTATCAATAATTTGAAATCTGATATATCCAATGTAGAAGAGGTAGCTAAATTATACGGGTTGGACAATTTAACTTATGATGAAAAAGAAAGGTTAAAAGTGGTTAAAAAGAAAATAGATGTAGGTCCAATTTTCACTACATTATTGGCTAACCGTGCGAACATAGGCTTCACAACAGGAGGGCATACTGGTGAGGATGTATTTTTATATTCATACGGTCCTCAAAAGCCAGTTGGTTTGATTCAAAACACGGACGTTGCAAAGACAATGGCGAAAGCGATGGGCTTTAATTTAGAAGAAGTAACAAACAAATTATTTGTAGAGAGTGAATTAGCCTTTAAGCAGAATGGTGCGACTGTAACAGTAGATAATACTAATGCAGTAAATCCTGTGCTCATAGTAAAACGTAATAATGTAACAGCTCAATTATTTGTTAACAAAAATATAATTCGTATTAAGAATAAAGATTATGAATTAGGAAGTGTTGTTGTAGAAAGCAATGGTAAATTCTATGTACCAGAAGAAGCAAGTCGTTTATTCATAAAGCATTCTCGTTAAAAAAACGCCAATTCCTTAGCTACTACTTAGGAATTGGCATTTTTGTGTAGATGAGATTTCACTTGAAAAAAGAGGAAAGAGAACCACAAATTCTAGAGTGAACTTCTTGTAAATTCACCTATTTATGTTTTTCATCCTAGAAAAAATATTTCTCAACATTTTAGTACTTTAAAAAGATTGAATATTCGTATTATAACGAATATTATATTGCTATCGGCAAAAATCGATAATTTGCAGACACTGGGGAGGAAATACATTGAAAAAGAAAAAGAAATTAAAACCTTTAGCGGTATTAACAACAGCAGCAGTGCTAAGTAGTACGTTTGCTTTTGGAAGTCATGCAGCGTATGCTGATACGCCACCATCTCTACCAATTGATGAACATTTAATACCAGAGGAACGCTTGGCAGAAGCGCTGAAGCAACGGGGAGTAATCGATCAATCTGCATCACAAGCTGAGACATCAAAGGCTGTCGAAAAATATGTTGAGAAAAAGAAAGGGGAAAACCCTGGAAAAGAAATCTTGACAGGAGATAATCTTACGCAAGAAGCTTCAGATTTTATGAAAAAAGTAAAAGATACAAAAATGAAGGAAAATGAACAGGCGCAGCAACCCGAAGTAGGATCAGTAGATGGGCAAGGTCTAGGATTGAACCCAGGAAAATTAAATGGAAAAGTACCGACTACACCAGCGAAGCAAGCTGAGTACAATGGGGCTGTTCGAAAAGATAAAGTACTTGTATTACTCGTAGAATTTAGCGATTTTAAGCATAATAATATTGATCAAGAACCGGGTTATATGTATTCTAAGGACTTTAATCGTGAACATTATCAAAAAATGCTATTTGGTGATGAGCCATTTACGTTATTTGATGGATCGAAGATTAATACATTTAAACAATATTATGAAGAACAATCTGGCGGAAGCTACACAGTTGATGGAACTGTAACGGAATGGCTTACTGTTCCAGGAAAAGCGTCAGATTACGGTGCTGATGCGGGAACTGGCCATGATAACAAGGGACCTTTAGGACCAAAAGATCTTGTGAAAGAAGCATTAAAAGCAGCGGTAGCAAAAGGTATCAATTTAGCAGATTATGACCAATTTGATCAATACGATCAAGATGGTGATGGAAATAAAAATGAGCCAGATGGAATTATTGATCATTTAATGGTAGTACATGCAGGCGTGGGTCAAGAAGCTGGCGGTGGTAAATTGAAAGATGATGCAATTTGGTCTCATCGTTCAAAACTAGGGTCGAAGCCATATGCGATTGATGGTACAAAATCTTCTGTTTCGAACTGGGGCGGAAAGATGGCTGCATATGATTATACAATCGAGCCAGAAGACGGAGCGGTTGGTGTGTTTGCACATGAGTATGGTCATGATTTAGGCTTACCAGATGAATATGATACAAAGTATTCAGGACAAGGTGAACCAGTTGAATCATGGTCTATAATGAGCGGCGGTAGCTGGGCCGGAAAAATTGCAGGTACAGAGCCAACAAGTTTCTCACCGCAAAATAAAGAGTTTTTCCAAAAAAATATGAAGGGGAACTGGGCGAATATTGTTGAGGTAGATTATGATAAACTTCGTACGGCAATCGGTACTGCAACATATTTAGATCAAAGTGTGACAAAATCAAAACGACCAGGAATCATTCGTGTTAACTTGCCAGACAAAGATATAAAAAATATTGAGTCAGCATTTGGTAAGAAGTTTTATTACAGCACGAAAGGAAATGACATTCATACAACACTTGAGACACCAGTATTTGACTTAACGACTGCAACGGATGCTAAGTTTGATTATAAGGCATTTTATGAACTGGAAGCGAAGTATGATTTCCTTGACGTATATGCGATTGCAGAAGATGGAACGAAGACACGCATTGATCGAATGGGTGAAAAAGATGTAAAAGGTGGTATAGATACAACGGATGGTAAGTGGGTTGATAAATCATATGATTTAAATCAATTCAAAGGAAAGAAAGTAAAACTGCAATTTGAGTATGTAACAGATATTGCGGTAGCTTATAAAGGATTTGCGTTAGACAATGCAGCATTAACTGTAGATGGAAAAGTTGTTTTCTCTGATGACGCAGAAGGCCAGCCAGCAATGACATTAAAAGGATTTACTGTGTCTAACGGATTTGAACAGAAGAAACATAACTACTATATCGAGTGGCGTAATTACGCTGGGTCTGATACTGCATTACAATATGCACGTGGTCCAGTATTTAATACAGGAATGGTTGTATGGTATGCGGATCAAAGCTTTACAGATAACTGGGTAGGCGTTCATCCAGGTGAAGGGTTCCTTGGAGTAGTAGATTCTCATCCAGAGGCAATCGTAGGAACATTAAACGGACAACCTACTGTGAAGAGCAGTACACGTTATCAAATTGCCGATGCGGCATTCTCATTTGATCAAACGCCAGCATGGAAAGTAAATTCACCAACTCGCGGTATCTTTGACTATAAAGGATTACCAGGAGTTGCAAAATTTGATGATTCTAAGCAATACATCAACAGCGTTATTCCAGATGCGGGACGTAAGTTACCTAAACTAGGATTGAAGTTTGAAGTAGTAGGTCAAGCTGAAGACAAGTCTGCAGGTGCAGTTTGGATCCATCGATAAAATAAAATGAAATGAAGAGGAGCTGCCATAAGCTGGTGAAACTGACTTATGGCAGCTCTTTTCTGCTTGTGAAAAAGTTTGTAGAAGTTCATTTTATAAATGAAATGCTCCATTTGTCCAATTATAGCGCTATTTTGGGAGTAAGTAATTTGTAAGTATTGAGTAAGAAAAAAGAGATTTTTATAGTATATAATATTTATTATATCTACTTTTAACACCTGATACTAATAGTATGCTATAATATGAATTAGCAACAAAAAGGAAAGGAATTAGAAAAATGACATTAGAAAATACTAAAAATTTAAAAAAACAAGTTGCTCCGTATGAAAAATCAACGATTAAAAAAAGTGTGTGGCAACTTATTAACACAGTCGTGCCATTTGTTATTTTATGGTACCTTGCTTATAAAAGTTTGTCTGTTTCTTATCTGTTAGCATTAGTTCCATCTTTGTTAGCTGCTGGTTTTATGACAAGAATTTTCATAATTTTTCATGATTGCACCCATTATTCATTCTTTAAAAGTCGACCTGCTAATAGAATAGTAGGGACATGTATGGGGGTGTTAACGTTATTCCCATTTGATCAATGGGGGCATGAGCATGCGATTCATCATGCTACAAGTGGTAATTTAGATAAGCGAGGTACAGGAGATATTTGGACGCTTACAGTCGATGAATATGTAGCTGCACCATTTAGACTTCGTTTAGCATATCGTTTATATCGCAATCCATTCGTTATGTTTGGATTAGGTCCGATTTATGTTTTCTTGCTTAAAAATAGATTTAACCGAAAAGGTGCAAGACAGAAAGAACGTATGAATACGTATTTGACGAATATTATTATCGTTGCTGTAGTAGCAATACTTTGCTGGGCAATAGGGTGGCAATCGTTTCTGTTCGTACACGGTACGATATTCTTAATAGCAGGTTCAGTAGGGATTTGGCTGTTTTACGTACAGCACACTTTTGAGGATTCTTATTTTGAAGAGGATAAAGATTGGGAATATGTAAAAGCGGCAGTAGAAGGAAGTTCATTTTATAAACTTCCAAAAATCTTGCAATTCTTAACTGGTAATATTGGATTCCATCATGTTCACCATTTAAGCCCAAGAGTACCTAATTATAAGCTAGAAGAGGCACACAATAATACGCTTCCGTTAAAAAATGTACCAACAATTACACTTGCTACAAGCTTACAATCACTACGCTTCCGTCTTTGGGATGAGAAAAGTAACAATTTTGTTAGCTTTAAAGATGTAAAAAATATAATTAAAAATAATGTTTCTGTTCGGGTGAAATCGGAATTATAATTTCATCGGCTATAAAACTCCCCTTAATCATTTTCGATTTAAGGGGAGTTTTTGTTATATATGACGGATATTGAGGACGTGGAATACTCATATGTATGTATAAATTCAAGGGTACGGTAATCATATTATGTAAATAAGATAAAACATCATTATTTTTTATTATTGTGAAGGATATCATACATATATAATGGAAAGCAGAAGGTAGAGGAGAGTAATGATAAGAACAGAAACAACGTAATAAAATAATTCTTTCAAAAGGGAGGGGACAGGAAAGATGTTGAAATTACAAGGAAAATATAATGAAGCGAAAGTATTTACAAATAACGTTGATGAGACGGCGACTGGGCAGATTATTGATCTTTGTAATCAAGAATTTGTAAGGGATAGTCAAATTCGTATTATGCCAGATACACATGCGGGAGCAGGGTGTACGATTGGAACAACAATGACAATACAAGATAAAATTGTTCCTAATCTTGTAGGGGTAGACATTGGTTGTGGTATGGAAGTTGTTGTAATTGATAAGAAAAAAGAAGAAATTAATTTCGATTATTTAGACGAAACAATTCGTAAATTTGTTCCAAGTGGTTTTCGTATCCGAGATAAAGAACATCGATTCTCAAAAATGATTGATTTTGATGGTGTGAGAGCTCCATTTACATTACAACGCGCTCAAAAAAGTATAGGTACTCTTGGGGGAGGGAATCATTTCATCGAACTAAATGAAGACGATAAAGGGAATGTATATATTGTCATTCATAGTGGTTCTCGTAATTTAGGAAAGCAAATAGCAGAGTATTATCAGAACTTCGCATATGAACAACTCATTGATGTTACATCAATGAAAGATGAGATTATTAAGAGATTAATGAAAGAGGGGAGAGAAAAAGAAATACAAGAAACTTTACGTGGAATAAAGAAGCCTAATATTCGAAAAGAATTAGCTTATTTAGAAGGACAGGGATTCAAAGATTATATGAATGACATGAATATTGCTCAAAAGTATGCTGAGTTAAATCGTAAAGCAATGATTGATGAAATTGTTACGAGAATGGACTGGAAAATTACGGATCAGTTTACTACAATACATAACTATATAGACATAGAAAATATGATTCTACGAAAAGGTGCTATTTCAGCTCAGAAAGGTGAACGAGTCATTATTCCAATTAACATGAGGGATGGTTCAATTATTGCATTTGGTAAAGGTAATGCAGACTGGAATTTTTCTGGTCCGCATGGGGCAGGACGTATCATGAGTCGTAAGAAGGCTAAAGAATCATTCAGTCTAGAGGAATTTCAAAATACGATGACAGAGGTGTGGACTACATCAGTGGTAGAAAGCACAATTGATGAGGCACCAATGGTATACAAGCCAATGGGTGAAATTATCGAAAATACGAAAGAGACAATAGATATAAAGCATATTATTAAGCCATTATATAATTTTAAAGCGAATTAAAATGATAAAAGACCGCACATGAAGTGAAAGCCACGTGCGGTCTTTTATATAAGCAGGGTATTACATCGTCTCGCTAATTTTAGTCTCACTATTAGTGTTAGTAGAAATTCTTTTCTTAACTTTTAAGTGATAATAAGTGTAGCAAAAGATAATAAATGGTACAGTGCAATAGATTCCAAGTCGTTGTTCTGGGATAAAGATTAGACTGATTAATATAATGCCGTACAATCCAAAACCAAGTATTGGTACAAGTGGATAAAGTGGAGTTTTGAACTTTAAGTCCTCTAATTTTCCGCCGTCTGCTAAATAATGTTTACGGAAAAAGAATTGAGAGACACAAATTGACATCCAAACAATGATTGTTATGACGCCAGAAATGGAAATGAGCCATAAGTAAACCGTTTCAGCAGCTACAACGCTTGTTAAAAGAGAAAAAGCAGAAATAGCAATTGTCATAATTAAAGCATTCAAAGGTATTCCTCGTGATGATAATTTCTTTAAAAAGGCTGGAGCCATTTCATTTTTGGATAATGACCAAAGCATACGAGTTGCCGCGTACAGTCCTGAGTTTGCGACAGAAAGAACAGCAGTAAGAATAACAAAGTTCATAATATCAGCCGCATATGGAATGCCGATATTATCAAAAACAGCAACGAACGGACTTTTTGTTAATCCTGCTTCTTCCCAAGGAATTAAAGCAACGAGAACAAAGATTGCTAAGACGAAGAAAAACATCGTGCGCCATATAATATTTCTAATAGAACGAGGTAAAGTTTTTGCTGGATCTTCACTTTCACCTGCTGCGATTCCGACAAGTTCTGTACCTTGGAAGGAATAATTGACTGTAACCATTGTTAATAGGATAGCTGCAAGTCCATTTGGGAATAAACCACCATGATTTACGAAATTTGATAATAGCGGAGCTGGTTCGTCGCCTTTTAAATCGATAAAACCGAACATAGCGGCGCCGCCAAGAATAATAAAAGCGATAATGGCAGATACTTTTATACTTGAAAACCAAAATTCTGTTTCTGCATAACTACGAGCAGATAGTGCGTTAATCGTGAAGATCGTAACGCCAAATAGTAAACACCAAACCCAAACAGGAATATCAGGAAACCAGCGCTGCATTGTAATGCCGGCAGTTGTAAATTCAAGGCCGGTCGTATTCGCCCAGCTTAACCAATACAACCATCCGATTGTAAAACCAGTTGCAGGATTAATAAACTTAGTGGCATATTCCTGGAATGAACCTGAAACAGGCATGGCTACAGCAAGCTCACCAAGACATAGCATAACGAAATACATTAATAATCCACCAGCAATAAAGGCAAGTACGGAACCACCAGGTCCAGCCTGACTTATAATAAAGCCAGATCCGTTAAATAACCCCGTTCCAATCACACCACCGAGTGCAATCATGAATAAGTGTCTACTTTTCATCGTACGTTTTAATTCATTGTTTGTATTATTTACTTGCGCCATTGTTTTCCTCACTTTCGTAGTTGATAGAATAAAGTTTGATGTTTTTCCGTATTGTGGAATATATTCCGGGATGTGAAATCTTGTTATAATTTTCAGATAATTAAAAAGAAAAGTCAATATTTTTTTGTTTGCGTTTTCAAATTATCGTTCGCAGTATATTTTTATTTTTAGAAAATTGAATAAATAGATTGATTTCATTTCGGATTTTTGTTAAATTGATAGGTAATTGAGCGTACTAATATATTACAAGTGAAGTAGAGGTGAGTTATGGTACAGTCCATTGATCGAGCGATAAGTATTATAAAGTTATTAAATTCTACTAATGAAAAAGAGTATTGGGCCATTTCTGATATAGCGGACAGAACACATCTCCCAGTTAGTACAGTACATAGATTACTTAATTCTCTAATCGAGCATGGGCTAGTTATGCAAATTTCAGAAACGAAACAGTACAAAATTGGACCGATGTGGATGGAAATAGGATTACGACAATTGGAGAAAGTAGACTACAGATCTGTGGCAAGAGAAGTGATGAAGCGATTAGCCTCTGAAGTGGAAGAAAGTGTGTATTTGAACATTCCAAATGGAACACATTCTATTATCATTGAAAGAATTGATAGCCCATTAAAAATTCGAGTTATTGATAATCTAGGGGAACAGATTCCTCTTTCGATTGGTGCCGCAAATAAAACGATGCTTGCCAATATGAAACAGAATGAGATGGAATATATTGTTGAGCAGCTACTTTCTGCTTTACCAGAACAAAAGCAAATTCTTCTTGAGCAAATAAACCAAATAAGAAACGAAGGATATGCTGTCAGTTATGGAGAAAAAACAGAAGGGACAGCTTCAGTAGCTGCACCTATTATCGGATTTAATCATAAAGTAGTAGGAGCATTAAGTGTGGGGTTAATTAGTCATCGCATTAATGATGATCGACTTTCTTTTCTTATTAGTAAGGTGAAACAAGCAGCTCATGAAATATCAATAAAAATCGGCAGTACATCAGAACTATAATTTTGATAACTGTCGTCATTTTTTATTCATATACTGGAATTGATTTTCATAATGCGGAAAAATAGGGGGATATATATGTCAAAGTGGCAATCAAAAGAACAATTGATTCAATTATTAAGCAGTCTTGTTGAAATTCCTAGTATTACAGGGACAGAAGCTGAAGTGATATTGCCAGACTTCGTTGTGGAACAATTATCTGATTTACAGTATTTCAAAGAAAATCCGCACCATTTGCAAAAAAATCCGACAGGGGACGGACGATATTTTGTTACAGCACTAGTAAAGAAAAGCGATCGTACAAAAAATACCGTAATTCTAGTAAGTCACTTTGATGTTGTAGATGTACAAGATTACGGAGTGTGGAAAGAAGATGCATTCAATCCTAAAAAGTTAACGTCTATGTTTTATGCTCATAAAGATGAGCTTCCAGACCATGTACGTGAAGATATAGAACAAGGAGAATGGTTGTTTGGTAGAGGAACAATGGACATGAAATGCGGTCTAGCTTTACAAATGGCAATGATTGAGCAAGCTTGCGAAGGAAGATTTGATGGGAATGTTCTTTTATTGGCTGTACCAGATGAAGAAGTAAACTCGGTAGGGATGAGAGCTGCTATTCCAAGATTACTAGAATTAGCAAGAGAACATGATTTAGAGTATAAAACGGTACTAAATTCAGAGCCTATGTTTGCAAGACATCCTGGTGATCAAAAGAAATATATTTATACTGGTTCTATTGGTAAGGTGTTACCTGGTTTTCTTTGCTATGGTAAAGAAACACATGTAGGTGAACCTTTTGCAGGCTTAAATGGGAGTTATATGGCTTCATTAATAACAGCAGAATTAGAGTTAAATACAGACCTTTGTGATATTGTAGAAGGAGAAGCGAGTCCTCCGCCAACTAATTTACTTCAAAGGGACTTAAAGGAGGATTACTCTGTACAAATTCCGCATCGTGCCGTCACGTTATTTAATTTGTTTTTATTAGAAAAATCAATGACAGATGTCGTTTCATTGCTACGTCAAAAAGTAACGAAAGTAGCAGAGAAAATAGAAGAGCAATATGAAAAGCAAGCATATCGTTTTTCTAAATATAATCCGTTTATACCGCCTAATATGAAGGTGAATGTATTAACGTATGAAGAGCTTATCGCTTATGCAATTGAACAACATGGGCAAGAGAAAATAGATGATATTCAATCTAGTATAATAAAAAATAGAGAAGAGAAAGATGATCGTGCGGTAACCATTGATTTAGTAGATAAACTAGCTATTTTATGTAAAGAAAAGGCGCCGATGATTGTACTTTTCTTTGCTCCGCCATATTATCCAGCCGTAAGTTCACGCAACAATCCGTTAATTAAAGAAGTAGTTACAGAAATGGAAAAGTATGCAAACCTCAATCATAACATTACATTTGAAAACCAAAACTATTTTGGAGGAATTTCAGATTTGAGCTATGTGGGCTTACAAAATCCATTACATTCAATGAGTTCACTTGTAGACAATATGCCACTATGGGATAAAGGTTACTCAATTCCACTTCAGGAACTAGAAGAATTTGACGTTCCAGTTTTAAATATGGGACCGGTAGGAAAAGATGCCCATCAATGGACAGAACGTCTAGATGTAAATTACGCATTTGAAACGCTATTAGACATGTTACCGATTTGTATTGAAAAATTACTTGTTTCTAATAAAATTACACAAGTATAGTAGGGAAGGGGTGATTGAAGTTATTTTAATATAATTAACAACTAAAACGGCCAAACTCAAGTATATTCGAGTTTGGCTGTTTATCATGTAGTGCATTTCTAATTACATTCATGTGAAGTTATAGTTTTACTTTTTCGTTTGACCAGATAGTTCAACAGACTTTTGTGTACAACGTTGCATAGCTGAAATGATGGCTGTTCGTAAGCCTTTTTCCTCTAAAGTTGCTACAGCTTCTATCGTTGTTCCGCCAGGAGAACAAACCATATCTTTCAATTCACCTGGATGTATTCCTGTTTCTAGTACCATTTTTGCAGAGCCTAATACTGCTTGAGCAGCGAATTTATATGCTTGATTTCTTGGCATGCCATCTAGTACAGCAGCATCTGCCATCGCTTCTATAATCATATATACGTATGCTGGTGAAGAGCCACTTACAGATGTTACAACATCCATTAACTTTTCACTTACGATCTCTGATTGACCAAAACTATTGAAAATGTTTAGCACATCTTCTAAATCCTTTTCTGTCACCATTTCATTTGGGCATAATGCAGACATTCCTTCTCCAACAAGAGCAGGAGTATTAGGCATTACTCGTACAACTTTTAATTTTTGATTAAAGGCATTTTCAGTACTTTCAATACTTTTACCAGCAGCGATCGTAACGATGATAGCATCGTTTTTTATTACTTCTTTAATTTCGTTAATTACTAATGGGTATAAGTCTGGTTTAATTGATAAAATTAAAATATCAGCATTTTTAGCGACTTCATTGTTGTCAGTAGTTATAGTTATTCCGTACTTTTCACTAGCCTTTTCTAAATTCGTCGTGTTTAAATCTGAACACATGATTTTATTTGAAGACACTATCTTTTTGTTTAGCATCCCGCCAATTATAGCCATCCCCATATTTCCGCATCCGATGAATCCAATTTGTTTATCCATAATAATTCAATCTGGCTCCTTTTTAATAAATTATATCATTTCGAAAGTATTATCTTAATATAACAATAACATCTCTGTGCAATATAAAGAAACATTCTAAGAGAATATATTCCTTTTTGCAATACGAAAAGATAAAAATCGATTATATTCAATATTCTGTAAATATATACACTATAATATAAGGTTTATGTTTATAAATATGAGTTGAACTTATATCGATTTGTATTTTCATTCAGTAGGGAAATAATTTCATACAAGTAACTGGCAGCTCTATGTATTTTTAAAAATACCTCTTGACACGAAATCGAACTATATCGCATAATATAAAAAAATTAAACAGTAAATCGTTGAAGGGAAATAGTACATATGTCTTCTTGCGAAAGAGAGTGGAATTCACCGGCTGAAAGATTCCTCGTATAGAATATATCGAACCTATCCCTGAGTCTTAAATGAAAGTTTAGGCGTTCGCCTGCGTTATAGGCGCCAAGTGGATATCTATGTATATCAATTAAGGTGGTACCGCGGAACAATGACCGTTTCGTCCTTTTTATTTTATGAAGGGCGAAGCGGTCATTTTTATTTTGCTCTTAAATAGGCTAGGTGCAGCACTCATTAGAATAGAAATCGTTGCAAGCTGTATGAATAGAAGTGTAATGTATAAAAAACTTTGATTTTAGACTTGGGGGATAAAAAAGTGAAGAAACAGCGAATAGTTGTAAAGATTGGGAGTAGTTCTTTGGCGGATAGTCATGGAGGCATTTCTAAAGAACAACTTTCAGATCATGTTGCCGCATTGGCTCGATTGAAAGAGGAAGGGCATGAAGTTTTATTAATTACATCTGGGGCCGTTGCTGCAGGTTTTTCTGCTCTAGGATATCCTAGCAGACCTGTAACAATTAAAGGGAAACAGGCTGCAGCAGCTGTCGGACAAAGTTTATTAATGCAGGCGTACACGGAGGAATTCCGTAAATATGGTATTGTTACTGCGCAACTTTTGCTGACGAGAAGTGATTTTTCTAGAAAAGAACAATATAGTAACGCATACGCTACGTTAGGAGAGTTACTAAACCGTTCTGCTCTTCCAATTATTAATGAAAATGATTCCATCTCTTTAGAGGAGTTAACGTTCGGTGATAATGATATGCTGTCAGCTTTAGTAAGCGGACTTGTTTCGGCAGATATGCTTATGATTTTTACAGATGTGAACGGTTTATATGATAAAAATCCTCAAAAAAATGAGGATGCGAAAAAATATTATTTCCTTCCTGAAGTTACAGAAGAAATTGCTTCTCTTGCTGGAGATGCTGGCTCAAAACTTGGGACTGGCGGTATGAAATCAAAAATTGATGCTGCAAAGACGGCGCTATCTCTTGGGGTAAGTGTATTTATCGGTACAGGACGTGGACAAGAGAAATTTGTTGATGTTTTAAAGGGGAAAGGTGACGGAACGTATGTCGGAAATGCCCCTCAAAAAGAAATAAAGATGAACAAGCAATGGATTGCCTTGCATTCGGTTGTTAGCGGTCAAATTGAAATAGACGCCGGAGCAACTACAGCTATCATTCAGCATGGTAAAAGTCTTCTTCCTGCTGGTGTTACAAATGTGTCAGGATTTTTCAAAGTTGGCGATGTTGTAGAAGTCATGACGCAACAAGGGCGCGTAATTGGAAAAGGACAATGCACATATAGCGCAGAGGAATTAAGAGAGATAAAAGGTATGCAAAGCCAACATATTCAAGCAAGAGGCGAAAGGCATAATTATGAAGTCATCCATAGGGATCATTGGGTTTCACTTTAAGATAATCTTAAAAAGGAGGAAATAAAAATGAATGAAGTGTTGGCAAAGGGGAAACGAGCAAAAGAGGTTGCTAGGGAACTTGTACTAAAATCTACAAATGAAAAAAACGAAGCACTTGTTGCAGTTGCAAATCAATTAATACATGAAACAGCTTATATTTTAGGGGAAAACAAACGGGATATAGAAGAAGGTAAGGCAAAAGGATTTTCTGATTCACTTCTTGATCGTCTTATGCTAACTGAAAATCGTATTATTGATATGACAGAGGGGATTAAGCAGCTAATTGAATTACGTGATCCTGTAGGAGAATGTGTAAGGGAATGGGAACGGCCAAATGGATTATCTATTCAGGAGATGCGTGTACCACTTGGTGTTGTTGGCATGATTTATGAGGCAAGACCGAATGTAACAGTGGATGCTGCTACAATTTGTTTGAAAACAGGAAACGCAGTCATATTACGTGGTAGTTCTTCTGCTATTCATTCTAATAAAGCACTTGTTGCCGTTATTCACAGAGCGCTCAAACAAACAAGCTTACCAAAAGAAAGTGTACAGCTTATAGAAGATACAACGCGAGATAGCGCAAAGCAGTTGTTTACAATGAATGATTATCTAGACGTTCTTATTCCAAGAGGTGGTAAACAATTAATCGATACTGTTGTGAGAGAAGCATCTGTTCCAGTACTTGAAACTGGTGCGGGAAATTGTCATATTTTCATTGATGAAACAGCGAATACGCAAATGGCAATTGATATTATTATAAATGCAAAAACGCAGCGACCATCTGTATGTAATGCGATTGAAACGATTGTACTTCATGAGAAGTGGGCACAGCAATATGGTAGCGAGCTGTTCTCTTCTTTGAAGGAAAGAGGCGTGGAGCTACGTGGTGATCAGAGAGCATTGGCATTGGATTCTTCAATTGTACTTGCTTCAGAAGAAGATTGGGGAACAGAATTTTTATCTCTCACGCTGGCGGTTAAAGTAGTTTCTTCTATTGAAGAAGCGATTCATCACATAAATACGTATGGGTCTATGCATTCTGAAGCGATTATTACAGAGGACGAGGAAAATGCCAGCAAATTTTTCACTGCTGTTGATGCGGCTGCACTGTATCATAATGCATCAACTCGTTTTACTGATGGATCTGAATTCGGATTTGGAGCAGAAATTGGGATCAGTACACAAAAGCTACACGTAAGAGGACCAATGGGGCTTCCAGCATTAACTTCCACAAAATATATAATTCGTGGTAATGGACAAATTCGAAAATAAAAATAAAAGACACTCAATTCGTTTGGGTGTCTTTTATTTTAAAAATTATTTACCATACAAAAAGCCCAACGAGCATAGCGCTTAATAAGGAAACAGCCATTCCGCTCACAAGAAGCTTCCAAACATTTTTACCGATGACTGATGATTTTTCTCCGCCAAATAATGAATTGTAAGTTCCGTAAATCATACCTACTGTACTAAAGTTAGCAAAAGAAGCTAGAAATGTCGTTGCAACCGCAACCGTATGCGGTTGTAACGACTTTAAGTTTGATTTTAAATCCATCATTGCAACAAATTCATTCGTCGTTATTTTAATCCCCATTAATTCAGCTACATACATAGCATCGCTGCCCGATAAACCGAGTAAAAAAGCGAAAGGACTAAAGATAATGGAGAAGATTTTTTGAATTGTTAAACCTGTTACAAAAAATCCTAAAATCCCATTTAAACATGCTGTTAAAGCTACATAACCAATTACCATAGCTAAAATAACGATAACCATATTCATCCCGACTAACATACTGTTGGAAATAGTAGAAAAGAAATCCTTTTTTTCATGTTTGGAAGGTGTGTAAACAACGTCTTCTTCTTTCGAAACTTCCACAGGATTTAATACATTGGCTAAAATTAAGGCGTTAATACAGTTCAATGGGATTGCACTGAAAATATAAGTTGCTGGAACCATTGATAAATAAGCACCAAGAATGGATCCGCTGACGCTACTCATACTCATAATTCCAAAAGTCAGCAGACGATTTTCTTTTAAAACAGATAATTGATCCCGAACAACAGCAAGCGCTTCGGTGTTCCCTAAAAACATCATTTGAATCGAAAAGAAACTTTCTAACTTTGGTAAACGAGAAATCTTTGAAATAACTGCACCTACTTTATCAATAATCCAAGTTAAGATTCCGAAATAAGATAGAATATCGAAAAAAGTAATAACAAAGATGATAGGAAGTAATGCACTAAAGAAGAAATCAATGTGTGGACTGTCCATAGATGAAGGAAATGCAAATCGAATTCCTTCATTCGCACATGCCAGTAGCCAACTGAAAAATGAAGCAATTTTATTAATGATAATACTGCCTAGCTTTGTGCCTAACATAAACCACGTAATAAAAAGCTCCAATATGATGAGAATTACAATTGGTCTCCATTTTATATGTTTTTTATTAGGCGAACATAAGTAAACAATTAATATGACAACGAAAATCCCTAACATATTCAATATGAAATACATGTCAACAACTCCTTGAGGCTTATTATTTGTATATAAAAAAGCTCCTATTCTTCTTAATTTAGAATGAATGTATTTCAACTAAAATTTTGTTAATTCTAAAAATTCAGAAGGTAAAATTCGATAAACATAGAATTTAATATATAACAAACAAGGAGGGATAAAAATGGAGGTCTATCACATAACGAGTAGAAAGAGGGAAACTTATAACGTTCAAGTGAAATATTCGATACTTTTCGAATGTGCGCTTGGAATTGCTGCGATTACTCATAAGCGGTTAATTGATACTCTTGAAAAGAGCCAAAATGAATGGGAAGAAATTAAGAATTCATTAACAGAAGAAATGAGAGAGCACTTACAATTTGTCGAAGAACATAATACGTGGAAAGCATTGCTTCAGTTGTTGTATGAAGAAGATTTTCACGATGTATCGCAGTTTCATACTACAATCGATTCACTTTCAGAAGAAGATTTGAAGTATATATGTTTACCGTTTTTAGGGGAGAAGTATGAGGAGAAAAGACATTTAGCAGCAAGTGGAGATGTAACTGCAATATATGAATTAGAGGAGCTGACACAAGATCATCAGTTTTTCTCTACATATATTCGTTTTATATGTAATGTTGATGTACAAGTGCTGAAACCTCATTTAATCGCTGTAATGACAGGTTGGTATGAGAGTGTTATTCAGAAAGAGGAAGAAGAAATACTTTCTATATTAAAACGAGACTATGAAACAAAGGTTGAAATGAATAAAAAGATGAAACCAGAAGAGTTCGTCGAGTGGGCCACTGGTGGCGTGAACTATATGCCAGAGCCAAGTGTTCATCACGTACTTCTTATTCCGCAAATGACGTACAGACCGTGGAATATTGAGGCCGATATTGAAGATACGAAAGTATTCCATTATCCAGTTGCAAACGAAAGTATCCATCCTGAAGATCCATATGAACCGAACTATTTTTTAGTTCAAAAACATAAAGCTCTTGGAGATGAAGCGAGGTTACGCATTGTAAAAATGTTGTTCGAAAAAGAACGAACATTGCAGGAAATTACAGAAAGACTGCAACTTGGTAAATCGACTGTACACCACCATTTGAAATTGTTACGTGCAGCGAAGTTAGTGGATATACATGAAGGAAAATATGTATTAAGAAAGAAAGCAGTACAGTCTTTAGCGAAAGAATTAGATATGTTTTTGAATAGATAATTAACAACGAGAATGTACATAAAGGGAGGAATATAAAAGAAAAGTTGGTGTATGAAATTGAAAAATGTATTGAAAAATCGTTCGTTCTTTTTTATGTGGATTGGTAGTGCAATCTCAGAATTAGGAGGCAGTTTCGGAACGTTATGTAATTCAATTCTAGTATATGAGTTAACAGGGTCAGAAATGGCTTTAAGTAGTATGTGGTTATTATATTTCATCCCATCACTCATACTGCAATTAATAAGTGGCCCATTTATTGATAAATGGAGCCGGAAGTGGATTATGATATTTTCACAATGGATACGAGCGTCTGTATTCTTATTACCTTTGGTGATGCTAGTTTTAGGTAGTATAGAAGTTTGGCACATTTATGTTGTTCAAATTGTAGTGGGACTTATTACACCACTTTATACACCTGCAAGTCAAGCAATTACACCGAGTATTGTAGGGAAAGAACAGCTTCAAGATGCAAATGCGTACATTGATGGAATGACTCGCCTTATGATGTTTCTTGCGCCAGTATTAGGCGGAGTAGTCATTCATTTGATTGGAACAGAACTTACATTATCTTTCGTATGCATATGTTTATTTGTTAGTGGTACTGTCTTACTTTATATAAAAGAAAATAGAACGTCGCAACCTATACGGAAAACGTGGCTAGAACAGTTTCTTCACGGTTTTACATATTTTTTCACAAAACCAATCATCGTTTGGCTCGGTATATTTCTAACTTTTGTTCAATTTGGAGTAGGAGTAACAATGGTCACAAACCTTCCTTATATAAAAAGCGAGCTGTCAGCGGGATATGCGGAATTTGGTTATTTTATGGCCGGATTCCCACTTGGCTATGTAGTTGGATCTATACTAGTCGGAAAAGTAACATATAAAAGCCGGCGTATACTTATGCTTGGAGGATTGTTTATAGGGGGGCTCACATACATTTCGCTAGGGTTCAATCATAGTATTATCATTGCAATAATAATTGAAGTAATAGCAGGGATTTGTATTGCATTTTTCAATGTTCATAACACAACGATATGCCAACAGTCAGTTCCGAACAATATGATAGGACAAGTATTTTCAGTGCGATTATTTTTCATACGATCCGCTATGCCGTTAGGTGTGCTAGTAGGGGGAATATTGAGTGAAATGTGGGGAGTAAGAGCGCTATACTTTATTATAGGTTCAATTATATGTGTCACTTCTTTAATCGGAATCTTACTCCCATATTTCAAATTTTTAGATGGGGCACTTGAAGAGAAAACAGCATAATTCGAAAAATCTAAACTTTATAATTGAAAATAATTATCATAATCAACTATAATAGAAGTATAGTAGTATTCGTATTACAATGAAGGAGTGGGATATATGTTTATCGAAACGAAAACATTTACAGTAAAAGAAGGTACATCAAATATAGTTGTAGAACGTTTTACTGGAGAAGGTATTATTGAAAAATTTGAAGGCTTTATCGATTTAAGTGTTCTTGTGAAAAAAGTAAGACGAGGCGACGAAGAAGTAGTCGTTATGATTCGCTGGGAATCTGAAGAAGCTTGGAAAAACTGGGAAACAAGTGAAGAACATTTAGCTGGACATAGAGCGAGCCGTGGTAAACCAAAACCAGATCATATTATTAATGTGGATCACGCAGTTTATTATGTGAAATCATCGAAAGCGGCTTATCAGCAGTCGTAATATATATAATGGTAGAGGATATTTGTTTATTAAGAAACAAATATCCTCTTTTTTTTGATTTATAGTAAAATATGGATGTGATAAATGTTTATTTGTAAATGGAGGTAAATGAAGTGAAAAGAATATTACTAATGACATCTTTGGCAACGATATTATTATCAGCGTGTAGTAATAATAATGTGAAAAAAGAAGTATTTAAGAATGAGGAAGAAAAACGTGAAAGCAGTGCAAACATAGTAGAGCAGAAGGAGTATATCATTATTGATAAGAAACATAATGATATATTTCTAAAAGATGCTAGCTCAAATAAAGAAGACAGTGTGAAAGTAAGTTTAAATGATTTAAACTCAACAAAATGGAAGGCGCCTAAAAGAAACGGTATCCTAGATATAGGTGATCATATCTCTTTGGAAAAAGAAGAGGGTAAATATACACCTACATTAGTAAAAGATCTTGTTGGTGAAATAAAATATGATGGTACAATTAAATATAAAATTTTAGAAGCAACTAGTAAATCGGTAAAGTGGTTTCCGCTAAATAAAGAGAACAATGGAGGATATGTTCCGCCAGAGATGGTAAAAGTAGTGAACGCTTCGAAAATAAAAGCTGGAGACATTGTAACGATTCAAGATAAAACAAAAAGCAGTGAAGATGTAATTATATATGAACTGACAATTGTTGAATAAGTATGTAGAAGATGAAAGATATAAGAGAAGTAAAATATATAGGTAACGAATAACTCCTTAATAATGTGTGTGGAGGTTACAAATGTTAGAAGCACAAATATTTAAACATGAACAACATAAAAAATTAGTGCAAACAATAGTAGCGGAAACCTTGTGTACGGAAAAGGTAAATGGATTCATGCTCATCGGATCTGTCGCGAGAGGTGACGCATATCCTGACTCGGATTTAGATTTTTATATTCTTTTAGAAAACGGACAAAAGAAGAAATTTCGTTCTGAAACGAGAGAAGGTATTTTTGTTGAATATAAGTATGCAGATGTTAATCAAATATTAGTAAACTTTAAAAACAATCCGATGGAACTATATTCATTTTTAGAAGGTGAAATTTTATTTGATAAAAGTGGTGACTAAAAAAAATTAAAGGGAATAGCTATATCTGAATTTGAAAACTATCGTGTTTCTAGCGATAAAGTGAAAGGTATTTTTCATTGGTTGCATAGTTCGTTAATTAAAATTCAATCTGCTTTAAAAGCAAATGATGAGTTAAAAGTTTCATACATAGTTCATACGTCAACTTGGACATTGTTAGATGGGATATGGGCTGTTAATAATAAGCCTATACCACCAGCGGGATCTGTTTTGAAGTATATTAAAACTTTATCTATAGTACCAGTTAATTTTGAGGATTATATAAATAGATTGTTTTTAGGTGATACGAAGGACCGTATTAAAGCAGCAATGGAGTTAATTGAGTGGGTGCTTCATAAATAATACTGTGTCGGTAAATCGATATGTTGTTTCGAATCGTCGATATATTGAGAAAATCGTTGATATAAATTTCATATACTGTATAAGTAGCAACTAAAAGAGTGTAATCTAGTCAATTTTTTAACTAGATTACGCTCTTTTTAGCCCAACTGTATTTCAAATTCAAGCATAGCTTGATCTTTCCTAAACGGCATATCGAGTTCTTTAAATCGTAAGCTTATTCCAAACAAATTATTAGGAAGGGCAGGAGATACAACGAAATGATGACTCATATGTCCATCAGTGCCGCCACCACCTTCTGACCAACAGTCGTATGTATCATCTATTGATAATTGGAAGAAACTATGAGGCTTAACTTCATTCGTGGAATCCCAATCGCTATATAAATAAATTACACTAGCGTTTGCATATTGCCGAATAAAAGTTACGGTATACATGATACCTTTATATTCATACGTTTTACAAACAGGTATATGTTTTTGGAATTTAGTTGGTTCGACGCGAGGTTTAAATTCACCTTCGTCCATCATGGAAGAGAATAGTGAATTTAGATAGTCTGGATAAAATTCGTATTGCTTTGCCCATTTATAAATCGCTTCATCATGAGGAAAACCTGGGTTACCATCTGAAAGTTCTTTTCGTTCTTTTAATAGAGCACAAATCTTTTCATCGATAGTATATAATCTTTCATCGTAATAATCAGTAGGGCGTTCAAAACCCATTCGTTTCATAATCATTCCTCCTTTTCTTTATTTTAACAAATAAGAAAGGACGATATATTTTTTAATGTAAAAATTAAGTGAAAACTTAAAATCATTTATAAATTAAATATTGTAGATTTAAAATGAAGTTTCATAACAAGGTCTATTTTGCAGAGAAATTAATTATGTATAAAATAACAATAATATATCTTAATGCAAGAAAATCTAGAGAATCAAGCAGGTTTCCCATATGGTACAGTACGAAACGATTATAAGTAGTACAGTGATATAAATAGGAGGTTATCGCTATGACATCTGTATTTAAAGATATGGCGTTCCAGCTAAGAACGGAACGACTCGACCTGAATATGTGGGAGGAATCTGATGCAGTCTGGCTTAGAGAACTAATTGGTGAACGTGGAGTGGAAATGCCAACCGTTGAATCTGTTCGTAACGATCTTATTGAGAAGCGCAAGATAGCAGTTGAAAATGGTATTTCTCTTCTCACGATTCGTAGACGAGACGAAGGCGATTTCATCGGTTACTGTGGCTTAATTATCGGTCGTTCCACGCTTGAAGAGCCGGAGATTGCATACGAGTTGTTCCGCAGTGCTCATCGCATGGGTTATGCGACAGAGGCAGCATCAGCGGTATTGGAGGCTGCGATTGCTACGGGGCGCAAAAGACTATGGTCTACTGTAGGCGCTTGGAATACTGTGTCTTTTCGGGTGTTAGAGAAGTTAGGATTTAAGCGGCATCATAGTACGTTTGGCGAACGCGGTGAGATTGTTTGGAATGTGCGCGATCTATAGAGACCTGGCCAAATTTGAAATAATAAGAAATGTCAAAGAAAGCCCATATGTTAGGTATGGGCTTTTCCTTATAGTAAATATTGATTTTTTATTTATTTAAGTGTAATAGTCTATCTCTCACCTTAATTTTTCACATCATTATATAATTCCAACGCCTCTTTCACATTCAATCCATTTTTCACAATACCATGTATCGCTTGAATCATCGCAGCTGGATGTTCGGATTGCCATATGTTGCGACCCATATCTACGCCGATTGCACCTTCTTGCAGCGCGTTGTACGTAATGTTTAATGCATCTTCAATTGAATCCAGTTTTGGGCCACCAGCAATTACGACTGGGGCAGGGCATGTGCTCGTAATTTTTTCGAACCCTTCGCAGTAATACGTTTTAATAATGTCAGCACCCATTTCAACACATACACGGGAAGCAAGTGCTAGAAAGCGAGCTTCACGTTTTTGTAGTTCTTTCGCAACTGCGGTAATGCCGAGTACTGGCAGACCATAATCGTGAGCTTCTGAAACTACGTTTGCGAGATTCGTAACCGTTTGTGTCTCATAGTCGGACCCGACGAAAACAGACACACCTACGCCAATCGCGTTTTGTTTTACTGCTTCTTTTACAGGTGTAACAATTGTCTCATTCGCTAAATCTTTACCGACGACAGTAGCCCCGCCAGATACACGCATAACCATCGGTGTACTGCAGTTTTCAGGAATGCAGGAGCTAAGTACACCACGCGTCAAAAAGAGAGAATCCGTATAAGGAAGTAAGTTTTTAACTGTTTCAAGTGGCTGTTCAAGCCCATGAATTGGTCCTAAAAAGTAGCCGTGATCTATCGCTAACATAACCGCTCTGCCATCAGGTAAAATTGTATTTAATCGATTTTTAAATCCCCAAGTCATTCGAAATCACTCCTTTGTTAATGTTGGATTTTCCGTTTGTACCGTATCTTTATTTGGTAAATGTGGTGACTTTATAAAAACTGCTTTAAAAGGTTTGTCAGAATGGTTAATAAGATAGTGAGATTCATGTGGGCGAACTTGCAGGACATCCCCTTGTTTAATTGGAACTCTTTCGTTATTTACATAGAAATCTATTTCACCTTCTAATGCATAGAATACCTCTTCGCACGTTGTATGATAATGGTTTTGAAACTCTTGCCCAGGCTGAATGACAACAAGGCCTAAATCAATATTCGGCCCTTGTATTAAATATTTCGGCCCATTATCACCGAAGCGATAAGAGAAATCATTTTCATTCGCTTTTAACATACATTTCACTCCTTTATCCCGTATTAACGGGCAGTAAAACTCCCATCTCAAAATTTGTCTGGAGCAAAGAAGGTAGGTGGAGATCAACTGCCCGTAAAAGCCTGATTAGTTGAACTTTATGTAATCTGTTACAGTGCACCAGGCGCAATCCACATATGTGAGGTGAGCCCTTTATCAGCTAAAGCGAGCTGACTGTCATACACAGTTTTCCATGTTTCATAGAACTCTTTATATAGTTCGTGATTTTCAGTAACTGGTTCGAATGTTTGCTCCCACTGTACAAACTCTTCGGCAGTTTCTTCCATAGATGCATATATGCCAGCGGCAAATCCAGCAGCAATTGCGGTTCCTAAAGCAGCTGCTTCTTTCACAACAGGTACTTTTACAGGAATACCAAGGACGTCTGATAGAATTTGTGGCCATAGTTTTCCTTTAGCGGCACCACCAGCAAAAACGACTTCAGAAGGGAATGTCCCTGTGAGATTTTCTATTAATTTTAAGTTTCCAAGTGTAACGAAGGCTGCATTTTCTTCAATAGCACGGAACAGTTCTTTTTTTCCGCATTTGTCAGCATCTAAACTTAAGTTTAAAAAAGAAGGTGCGGCATGACGCCAAGAAATGTAGTTCATAACGTTTGAAAAAGTAGGGATAATCCCATGTGAGCCGACAGGTACGTCTTTCGCTTGTTCTTCTAGTAATTGATAAGCATCTACACCGAGTTTGTCAGCAAGTTTCTTTTCCTCTTGGCAAAAAGCGTCTCGAAACCAGCGCATAACGAGGCCTGGGAAAAAGGCAATCGTTTCGTATTGCCATAGATTAGGTACGACGTGACAATTTATACGAATCGCAGCTTGTGGATCTGGTATTGGCTCAGTAACATTCACTTCTTGTTGCCAAAAACTACCTCCACATATTAATGTTTGATTCGGTTTCACGACTCCAGTTCCAAGCGATGCCATTTGAGCATCTCCGCCCCCAGCTACGACAGGAATTCCTTCACGTAATCCAGTTAATGCTGCACACTCTTTTGTAACGATGCCAATTACTGTACCAGCTTCATTTACTGTTGGTGAAAATGGCAATGTTAAACCACACTTGATAGCGACATCGTTATCCCATACTCTATTTTGTAGATCAAAAATACCGGATGTACATCCGTTTGAAGGATCGATTTGTAGTACGCCGCTTAGTTTATATAAAATCCAATCGTTTAACATCGTAAAAGAATGAATATTGCTATAGACTTCTGGTTCATGTTTTTTAATCCAAAGTAGGCGGGGTAAAGCGCCTAATGAAAAAGTTTGACCAGATCTAGTATATAAATCTTCTTCAAGATGTGACCGTATTTCTTTTAGCTCACTAACTTCAGCGGATGCACGTCCATCAACATTTGCGCAAGCCCAAATTTCTTGCCCATTTTTATCATATAAAACAAAACCTTCTCGCATACTAGTAGCGCTAATAGCTTGAATGGAAGAGGGCGAGATATTACTTCTTTGTAAAACTTCTTTCGTGCATTGTTGTACTAGCTTCCAGTTTTCTATTACATCAAAATTCATAGAACCTGGGTAACGAGGATCTGTATTATGAACCCATTCTTTTTGACTGACAGCAATTTGATTACCTAGTAAATCAAAAAGAACAGCTCGAATGCTTCCTGTACCAGCATCAAAAGCTAATAAATGAGACATTAACAATCACCATTCTTTCGTAATAAGGAGAGGGCCGTTTCCTCATCGGTAATTAATGTATGAATAAACTTTCCTTTTAAGGCACCATAAATTGCGTCTATCTTTTCTGTACCTCCAGCAACACCGACGACATGATTCATATTGCGCAAAATAGAGAGAGGCGTGCCAATTAGACGATTGTGATGCGAGAGCTCTAGTAAATCGCCATTTGTATTATAAAACTGTCCTAAAATATCGCCAGCACCGTTTTGACTACGAATATATGTCATCTCACGTAGTGTTAATTTTTCTTCTTTTACAATCGTAGCGTCTTGAGATAATCCGCCAATACCGACAATAGCTGTATGTGCAAGTGAAGCGACATGAAGCATATCTTTTACACTCGGTTCTGATAAAATACTTTGTGCCATTTCGGTTGTAGACGCTAGAAACGGCGTAGGGATAATGTGAAGATCACCTTGCATGTAGTGTAAATAGTTTTGTTTTCTCGAGAGATAGTGATTTACTCCGCCTGTTAACGTTACGATTGAAAGATTAATAGAAGTCTCAAAATGAATGTTTTCTAGCATTTTGCTAATTGTTTCTCCCCATCCAATACCGAGTAAATCGCCTTGCTGGAGATGAGTTTCTAAATATTGTGCAGCAGCTTTTCCGAGAGAAGCGTGATAATTGTTTACTGGGGTCGGGATAATAAAAGCATCTTTTAAGTGGAATTTTTTCATTAAGTCACGCTCAATACTTAAACAGTGCAAACCAGTCCCTTTTACGTGAAATGTAACGATACCTTCACTTCGCGCCTTATCTAATAACCGGACGACTTTATTTCTTGAAATATGAAGAAGTGAAGCGATCTCTTGTTGTGTTAATTGGTCTTTATAATAGTACCAAGCGACTTTCGTTAATAAATTCTCTTCAAAGTTCAGCTGAGTCATACTCTTCATCCCTTTCAACAATTGACCACTGCTTAAACATATGTGCCATATATTTTGTTTATTCCAGTTGAAACGATGAATAGTATGTAGAAAAAATTGTTCTAGATATAAAAAAAGGAATATACAATGCTACAAAACAAGTAGAACAAATAATCATTTTCTCAAAAAATGTTCTGGATAAAGGCAGGTGATATCAAGTGGAGAACGTACCTTTATTACAAGTAAATAAAGTGAGTAAGGCGTTTTCAAATCAACTTGTATTAAAAGAAGTGAACTTACAAGTAGAGCGCGGAGATATATACGCTTTAGTTGGGGGAAATGGCGCCGGGAAATCAACATTAATGAAAATATTAACGGGGTTATATTCGTATGATGATGGAGAAATGTATGTAAAAGGAACGAAGCAACAGTTTTCAAATCCGTCAGAAGCACACCGAAAAGGTATTTATTTAATACCGCAAGAACCGCTCATTTTTCCGCATATGACTATTGAAGAAAATATATGTATCGGGTTAACAGAAAAGAAAAAGAAATTAAGAGTACAGATTGAGCAATTGATTAACAGTCTAGGGTGGGATATTGACCTTAATGAACTAGGAGGATTATTATCGATTGCGCAACAACAGTTAGTAGAAATTGTGAGAGGATTAATACGAGAAGCTGAGATTCTTATTTTAGATGAGCCAACATCGACATTAACAACTCACGAAATTAAGAGTCTTTTTATGTTGATGAAAAGTTTACAAGAAAAAGGAATTGGGATGATTTATATTACGCATCGCTTTCCAGAAATCTTTGAAATTGCCAACAAAGTAGCAATACTACGTGATGGAATGATTGTAAGCCAAGGTGACGTATGTGACTATACATATGACATGCTGATGGAGGGGCTGTTGCCAAAAGGGTATAAACAGAAAGAGAAAATAGAAGTAGTTCAAGAGACAGCAAGGACGAAAAAAATATTAGAAGTGATCGATATAACGAGCCACGCATTCAAAAATATATCATTCACTGTACATGCGGGTGAGATTGTAGGTGTTGCTGGCATTATAGGATCTGGCAGGACTGAATTAGCAGAAGTGATATTTGGATTGAAAACTATAAAATCAGGGTCTATCTTATTAGAGGGAAAATCAATTGATGCGTGTTCTTTGCATAAAAGGCTAGAAGAGGGACTGGTTTATGTGCCAGAGGATAGGGCGAGGAATGGAATCTTCTCAATTGCTTCTGTTAAAGAAAATATTGCAGCAGCAAGTTTACAGCAAAATAATCGCTTTTTTATAAATCAAGAAAAAGAAAGCGCTTTAGTTAATTCATTTATAGAACAGTTCCGAATTGTTATACAAAATATGAATGAAGAACTGGCATCTTTATCAGGAGGTAATCAGCAGAAGGTCGTGCTTGCAAAGTATCTCGCATGCAATCCTAAAGTTATTATTCTGGATGAGCCGACTCGTGGAATTGATGCGAAAGCAAGGATTGAAGTGTATGAGACGATCGAAAAAATGAAAAGGGAAGGACTCGCAATTTTATTAATCTCTTCAGATGTTGAAGAAATTGTTCAATTAGTAAACCGTGTATATGTAATGAGAAATGGACGATTTGTTTCTCATATGGAAAAAGAACAACTAAGTGTGAATGAAATTACACGCCTTGCATACGGAGGTGTAGCGGAATGAAACGCATGTTAAAAATGCATGAAACGTCTATCATACTGTTACTACTAATGTATATAGCTATTGTAGGAATAATAAACCCTAGTTTTATTCAATTTAACTCGTTATCTTTACTGATGAAATCAAGCGTTATTTTAGTCGTGCTAGCAATTGGCCAATCGTTCGTCTTATTTACGAAAAATATAGATGTATCAGTTGGTTCAATTATGGGATTAAGCGCAGCAGTTTGCGGAATGTTGTTAACTGATGGATATCATGCATCTCTGTCCATACTTGCTGCTATTTTACTTGGCGCTATTCTCGGTTTTATAAATGGAATTGGTGTTGCGAAGTTTCGGGTACCGGCCATTATTATGACATTAGGTATGTTAGGGGTCATTAGAGGTGCGATGTTAATCTTTACAGGTGGAAAGTGGATTGAAGATATACCAAACGATTTTAAGCAACTGTCATCGATCATCACACTTGGTTTGCCGATCATTGTATGGATTGTTCTTATTATTTTACTACTACTATACTTCTTTTTAAGGAAAGTGCCATACGGAAGGTACTTCTATGCGGTTGGTGATAATGAAGATGGCGCGAGACTTATTGGTATACCTGTTAATAAAGTGAAGATATATGCGTTTATAATTTCAGGCATAAGCGCTGCGCTCGCTGGTTGCATATTTGTTATGATTATCGGATTCGTTCCAAATCAAACAGGAACTGGGATAGAACTACAGGTTATCGCAGCTGCTGTACTAGGAGGAGTTCATTTAAAAGGAGGAACGGGTTCTATAGTTGGAGCTGCATTAGGAGCGATATTTTTAGAGGCGATAAGCAGCTCACTCGTCTTTTTAAAAATACCAGCATTTTGGAATAATGCTATTTCAGGTTTCTTATTATTGCTAATCGTCATATTAGATAGCGTTATGAAAAAGTGGAAGGCAGAAAGGAGGATGAATCTATGAAGTATGTATACAGATGGGAAGGTGTTCTAATCGTATTACTTCTTTTAGAATTCATTCTCTTTAGTTTTATAAATAGTGATTTCTTAAATATTAGTAATCTCCTTTTTAGTACAAATGATTTCCTATTTATCGCAATTGCGGCGATACCAATGACTTTCGTTATAGTAACAGGAGGAATTGATGTATCGGTCGGCTCCATAATGGGTCTCACTTCGATCTTAATCGGTGTACTTTGGCTGAACGGAATACCTATTTTGTTTGCTGTCATAGTTGCCCTAATAATTAGTTGTTTAGCAGGCGCTTTAAACGGACTTATTATAAAAATGACAGATGTAGAACCACTAGTTGTTACACTCGGAACGATGTTTTTATACGGAGGAATTGCACTTGTCATTTCAGGAGGGGCAGGTGCTTCTGGGTATGAAGGAATAAGTGGTTTACCTGACACATTTGTACAACTGGCAAACGGTAGTTTTATAGGAATACCGAATTTATTATGGTTACTAATTATATTAATGATTTTATGCACGATATTGTTTCATCGCACCATATATGGGCGCCACGTAAAATTAACAGGTGCGAACGAAAATGCAGCCAAATACACCGGGATTAAAACAAAAAAAGTAGTCATCATGGCTTACATACTTTCCGGGCTAGGAGGTGGATTAGGAGGTGCTTTCTTAACCGCGTATTTTGGTTCCGCACGTGCTGATATGGGAAGTGAAACAATATTACCAATCATTACAGCAGTCGTGTTAGGCGGGACACTTATTACAGGCGGAAAAGGAAGTATTATCGGTACTGTACTTGCGAGTATTTTTATAGGACTCATGCAGTATGGTTTGCAAATGACGGGTTTAACAAATGAACAATCTAATGTAGTTATTGGTATTATTCTTATTCTTTCAGTTATTATGAGGCATTTCAAATTACATCAATTCACACCGCGGAAAAGAAAGAACTTGCATAAGGGGGAAATGTCATGAAGAGAAAATTAGGGATTGTATTCATTGTATGCATTTGTTTAATCGGTTTAATCGCTTGCTCTAGTCAAACCGCAGATAAGAAAAAAGCTGATGATGTGAAATTTGCATTTATCCCAAAACTAACTGGAGTTGGCTTCTTTACATCAGGTGGTGAAGGAGCAAAAGAGATGGGAGATAAGTTAGGCGTACAAGTGAAATACGATGGACCATCTGAAGCGAGTGTTTCTGGGCAAGTAAAATATATAAACAATTTCATTAACCAAAACTATGATGCACTTATGGTCTCTTCTACGTCAGTAGATGGTTTATCACAATCATTGCAACGTGCTAAGAAAAAAGGTATGACGGTGTTAACATGGGATTCTGATGTCAATCCGAAAGACCGTTCCTTTTATATAAGCCAAGGAACACCGGATCAACTTGCTAACTTATTAATTGAAATGACTTCTAAGCAAATTGGAGATAAAGGAAAAGTAGCCTTCTTTTACTCTAGTCCAACAGTAACGGATCAAAACCAATGGGTAACGAAAGCGAAAGAAATTATTAAAAAGAAATATCCGAACTGGGAAATTGTAACGACGCAGTACGGTGAAAATAATGCACAAAAGTCTTTGTCGGTAGGGGAGAATATTTTAAAAACGTATCCAGATATTAATGCAGTCATTTGTCCGGATGCAACGGCACTTCCAGCAATGGCACAAGCAGCTGAAAATTTAAAAATGGATAAAAAAGTAGTCGTAACTGGCTTCTCTACACCAAACGTGATGCGTGATTACGTAAAACGAGGAACAGTAGCGCAATTTGGTTTATGGGATGTCAAACAACAAGGTGCACTCGCAACGTATGTTGCAAATGAAATAGTAGTAAAAGGGAAGAAGTTAAAAGTAGGGGATAGCTTTGAAGTAAAAGGGATTGGGAAAGTGAAGGTAGAGCCAAACTCCATTCAAGGATATGATTATGAGGCAGAAGGGAACGGAATTATCGTACTACCAGAACGAGTCGTATTTACGAAGGATAATATTGATAAATATAATTTCTAGTAACGAAAAAACGTCCGAATGTATCGGACGTTTTTTTCTTTATTAGTTATGAACTGTTTCTTTTTCGTTTAATCCAAGCGTACGCCCTGTAGAAGTGTGAAGGTCTTGGAACAATCTTGGATTTTCTGTTAATGAAATGCCGTAAGAAGGGATCATTTCTTTTATTTTTCCTTCCCATTCTACCATTCGGCTTGGGAAACATTTTTCTAATACTTCAAGCATAACATGAACGGCAGTAGAAGCACCCGGTGATGCACCTAGTAACGCCGCGATTGATCCATCAGCCGCACTAACAACTTCAGTACCGAATTGAAGTGTTCCTTTACCGCCAGCGTCAGTATCTTTAATTACTTGTACACGCTGACCAGCAACTACAATATCCCAATCTTCACTTTTTGCGTTCGGAATGAATTCGCGTAATTCTTCCATACGTTTCTCGTGCGATAACATAACTTGTTGAATTAAGTATTTTGTTAATCCCATTTCTTTTACACCAGCAGCTAACATCGTTAAGACGTTATTCGGTTTTACAGAACCAATTAAGTCAAGGTTTGAACCAGTTTTTAAGAACTTAGGAGAGAACCCTGCGAACGGTCCAAATAGTAAAGCTTTTTTATTGTCTATATATCTCGTATCAAGGTGAGGTACAGACATTGGCGGAGCGCCAACTTTAGCTTTACCGTATACTTTTGCATGATGTTGCTCTACAACTTTTTGGTTTTTACATACCATAAATAGTCCACTTACTGGGAATCCACCGATATGTTTTGATTCAGGAATACCAGTCTTTTGTAGTAGAGGTAGACTACCGCCGCCGCCACCGATAAAGACGAATTTTGCAGTATGATGCTCGATTTTACCACTATTCATATCGTGTACTTTTACTTCCCACAAACCATTCTTCGTGCGTTTAATATTTTCGACACTATGTTTGTAGTTTAGCTCGACATCTTTCGTTTTTAAGTAATCAAACAACATTCGTGTTAATGCACCGAAGTTAACATCTGTTCCAGAGTCAATCTTCGTTGCCGCCATAGGTTCATTAGATGTACGACCTTCCATAATGAGTGGAAGCCATTTTTTTAATGTTTCAGGAGCATCGGAAAATTCCATTCCTTGAAACAGTGGATTTTTTGAAAGCGCTTCAAAACGGTTTTTTAGAAACTGAACATTTTTTTCACCTTGTACTAAACTCATATGAGGTAGAGGCATAATGAAATCTTGTGGATTACGAATTAATTTGCTTTTTACAAGATATGCCCAAAATTGTCTTGAAAGCTGGAATTGTTCATTCACTTTTACAGCCTTACTAATATCTATAGATCCGTCAGATTTTTCGGAAGTATAGTTCAGTTCGCATAGCGCAGAATGCCCTGTACCTGCATTATTCCATTCATTAGAGCTCTCTTCCCCGGCACTAGCGAGTTTTTCAAAAACTTTAATTTCCCATTCAGGTGCTAATTCTTTTAGCAATGAGCCTAACGTTGCACTCATAATTCCTGCACCAATTAAGATAACGTCTGTTTTTTGCTGCATGTTGCTCATGATAATCTCTCCATCCCCTATATTGGCAAAAAAGAGTAGGTGTTTTCTATGTCTAAGCCGTAAAAGAGAAACACCGCCTAGGCCCCACCTAGGTATTTACCTTTTTTGTCTCAATTATATAACCATCTCATACTCTATTATAATAATTAATAGACTAAAATATCTAGTGTTATCTGATAATTTTAAACTATTTAACGTTTTATTCGCCAAAAATCTTATTTAACAAGCTCTTTTAAGTTGGTAAATAGAAAAAAATTACAGTTTGAAATTATCTCGAAAAAGCTTACGTATCCAAAGGTGAGTAGAAGGGATACCTTTTTATGGGATTTTTTGCTTTGTTTATTGTGTAATTATTCTGAAATTTTAAAAGGAGGGATACACATGCGTACACAAGAACAAATCGCAAACTTATTTCGAAATTTTTCAATAAAGGAATGTAAAGGGTCAAGTGACTTATATGAATACTTATCAATACAAATTGCTGAAGATGAGGAAGTACTTACACTATCTTCCTACGCTCAAGCAGGTCAACCAGTCCCAAACTTATTATTAGGTGCAGTACATTATTTATTATTAGCAGGGAAAGAACATCATTTAAAAACGTACTATAGTAGCTTAGTTGAAAATGCTAATACAGATTTAGATCAAGCTTTTGCTCATTTTAAAGATTTCTGTAAAATATACAGAGAGGAAATCATTACTTTATTACAAACGAAACTTGTTCAAACGAATGAAGTAAGAAGATGTGCGTACTTATATCCAAGTTTCAGTTACATATTTAGCAAAGTGAATAAACCGTTAGCGTTAATAGAAATTGGGACAAGTTCTGGATTACAACTATTTTGGGACCAATATAGCTATTCGTACGGTACAGATGAAACATACGGAAATATAAATTCGAATGTACATGTAACTTCTGAAATAAGAGGGGAGAATGTGCCTCATTTATTAAAAGAAAGTCCACCTGTCGTAGAAAGAATCGGACTAGATTTACATGTAAATGATTTACATAGTGATGAAGATTATTTATGGCTACGTGCACTCATATGGCCAGAACATAAAGAAAGGCTTGAACTGTTTGACCAAGCTGCATCTTTAGTAAAAAATAAATCTGTTCAATTAATAGAAGGAGACGGTGTAGAGCTATTATCATCTATCATTGAACGAATAAGTGAAGAGGCGGTTATCTGTATTTTCCATACACACGTCGCAAATCAAATACCTGAACAAATAAAACGTAAGCTGGAAAAACAAATTCAAGAAATAGGTGCAAAACGTGATGTATTCCACTTATATAACAACATGTGGGACCGGGATCTTCATATTGATTATTATATTAACGGAAACGAATATCGTGAAACAGTCGGAGAAACAGAAGGGCATGGGAGATGGTTTAGTTGGAAGCTTGGGAAGGAGACACTTTGTTAATATTTGAGAAGTTTTTATTTTCAAGAAATTAGATAATGAAATTCCAGAAAATGAAAGTAACTAGTTACTTTCATTTTTCTTTTGTGATAATATGTTAGTAATTACTTACTTACATATTGAATGGAGGAATATAGATGGGGAAATTAACAGCACGAGAAAAAGTTATGGAAGCTGCTACTTTATTATTCGGGGAAAAGGGGTATACAGCGACAACCATTCGTGAAGTGGCAGAAAAAGCAGGAGTAAGCGAATTAACGATATTTCGTAATTTTAAAAATAAGGAAAATCTTTTTAGGGAGAGTATTATTTTACGGACGACACCAGTTGCTTTGCTAGAGGAAATAGAAGAGCAATTTACTGGTGATTTACATAAGGACCTTACGAAAGTGGCGGAAACATATATTCAAACCAATTTACCAAAGCTAAATTATATTTGGGCTGCGTTAATAGAATCAAGACAAAATAGTGAAATGAAAGCATTACTACATGAGTTGAATTCACATCTAGTGAATCACTTAGAACAATATTTAAAGCAACTTGGTGAGAAGGGACACATTTCCACCTGTAATTACCGTTTGATAGCGAATATGTTTTATGGACAATTGTTTTTATACATTATGAATGTAAGTATATCGGAAGAAGAAATTCAGTTAGAAGAGTATATAGAGACATGTGTAAATTTATTTATGAATGGGATTTTAAATAAATAAAAAGAATAAGGGTGGCAGAAATGAGGAATATATTAGCATTAATAGCTTTAATTGCAGGTTTTTTTATGGCAATTTTAGATTCGAATATTGTGAATATTGCATTACCAGAAATGACAAAGACATTTCATACTTCAATTGATACAATTTCTTGGGTTGCTAATAGTTATAATGTTGCCTTTGTATCGTGTTTATTAATTGCAGCACGCCTGGCGGATCAGTTTGGTCGCAAGAAACTGTATATTATTGGTTTATTGTTTTTTTCTATTAGTTCATTTATGTGCGGTATAGCCACTTCTTTTCATACATTAGTTGCTTTTAGGGTAATACAAGGAGTTTCCGCCGCAGTTATCGTACCAGTTGCTATGCCATTAGGCCTTAATTTAGTACCGAAAGAAAAACAAGGTATGATAGGAGGCGTCATGGGAGCTTTTGGGGGATTAGCAGCGGCGATTGGCCCTTCACTTGGAGGCGTTTTAATTGACAAATTAAATTGGAGTTGGGTGTTTTTTATTAATATACCAGTGAGTATATTATCTTTCATCTTCGTGATTCTTTGTATTAAAGAATCGTATGATCATGCTACAAGCTCTAAAATAGATTGGGCAGGTATGATTACTTCTGCATCTGCACTATGCTTACTCGTATATGCACTCATACAAGTAAATACAAATCATTTAAGCACGATAAGCTTAATACTTCTTTTTATGCTCTCATTCATAGGTTTTATATTATTTTTTATCATTGAAAAGAAAAGTGAAAATCCAATGTTGCCATTAAGAATATTCACAAATAAAGAGTTCTCAATCTCGAATTTTTCTTTATTCTTTGTTGGAATGGGACTAATGAACTTTTTATTTATACTTGCTTTTTATTTTGTTCAAGTAGAAGGTATGTCTGAATTACAGTCAGGTTTAATAATTAGCACGCTAGCGATTGTTTCGATGCTTGTTACAGCAATAGTAACACCACTCGCAGCAAAGCGGGGAAGTTCATTAATAGGTAGTATAGGGCTATTAACATTTATCGTAGCGTCATATTTATTTAGTCAAATAGATTCAAACTTTACTACATGGGATTATATTTGGAGGCTAATAATCGTTGGAATTGGAACTGGGTGCACATTAGCACCATATACAACAACGGCAGTTTTAAGTGTGCCTATTGAAAAGTCAGGTGTTGCTGCAAGTATTTGTAATATTTCAAGAACAGTTGGAAGTATTGTTGGGGTTGCGATACTTGTGATGTTTCTGAATCATCAATTGTTAGTTGAAAAAGAGAAGGTAAATAGGGAAGTAGTAACTGTGATTAAAAAAAGTGATTTGTCAAATTTAGAAAGGGGGGAAGTATTGCAAGCGATAAATAAAAAACAGCAAATCATCTTAAAATCTGATGGAGAGCGAAAAATTTACAAACAAGTAAAGGAGGAATATCAGCAAGGAATAATTCGTAGTTATAATTTAGCATTTTTAATGGGCGCAACTATATTTTTTATCGCATTTATTTTTAATATAGGAAGAGTCTTATTAGAGAAGAAAAGAAGAGGATCGTTTGAATAAAGAAAAAGGCTGTGCGTCATATAGAGCACAGCCTTTTTATAGTGATATGTATTTAATCAAAACCCAGGTAATCCATCAATCTCACAAACTTTCTTGGATGTAAAACCGATATTTAGTAAAATTTTGCGCGAGGGGATGTTGTTCGGATCAATAATTACAATATAGTTTTGGCATAGTATTCCTCCAAACTAAAATTTTTATTGTTCGTCAGAAAAGATTGTCTTTAACACTATTACTTACACTACCATAACCGTTGTTTTCAGTAAAACACGCTCCATCTATTGTAAGATTCCCTGAATGTTGTAATGTATTAAAAGTTCATTGGTACGCTCATTACTAAGTCGTAACATGTCATATATGTATTTTTGGCTATATTGAGGATAGGTTGGTTTTATATATGTTTTAGTAATTGAAAGAAAACTATTAAGTATGAAGAAGGGGATCAAACGTTTATAGGGGATATATAAAGTTATTATATATAGAATTAGAAATAAGAATTTGATAGTATTGGAGTAAGGAGTTTTAATAGCAGTATATTAAGTGGTACTAATATATTGTTGCAAATACTTCCATGAATTTATGGAAGCATTTGATAGAATTCAAAAAAATATAATGGAGGCTCATATGAAAAAAGTAATTGGCGCAGCAACAGCAACTGTTTTCGGATTGGGAGCATTTACTACAACTGCTACCGCAGAAACAATCGTAACAGCAGATGTACTCAACGTACGTGAAAAACCGACTACGGAATCAAAAGTTGTAGAAAAGGTAAAAAATGGGCAAGAATTAAAAGTCATCAATACTGAAGATGGCTGGTCAAAAATTGAATTGAATGGTAAAGAAGTATTTGTAAGCTCGGAGTTTACAAAAGATGTGTATCATGTAACAGCAAATTTATTAAATGTTCGTACGGAAGCAAACACAGAATCAAAAATTCTTGGCAGACTGAAAAAAGATGATGTAATTGAATCAATGAACCAAGTAAAAGATGGATGGCTACAATTTGAGTATAAAGGAAAAACAGCTTATGTAAATGTTTCTTTCTTATCTAGTACAGCACCAGTTGAAAAAAAGGCTGACGAGAAAACGAAGCAAGTAGCGAAAGTGCAAAAAATGGTTAAAGCTAAGGAAGAAGCGAAAACACAGAAGGTAACAAAGGCAAAAGAAACAATTAAACCTAAGGAAGAAGAGAAAGTACAAGAAGTAGTAAAAGTACAAGAAGAAGCAAAAGTACAAGAAGTAGCAAAACCTAAGGAAGAAGAGAAAGTACAAGAAGTAGTAAAACCTAAGGAAGAAGAGAAAGTACAAGAAGTAGTAAAGCCTAAGGAAGAAGAGAAAGTACAAGAAGAAGCAAAGGCAAAAGAAGAAGAGAAGGCACGAGAAATAGCAAAGGCTAAAGAAGAAGAGAAGGCGCAAGAAATAGCAAAGGCTAAAGAAGAAGCAAAAGCGCAAGAAATAGCGAAGGCTAAAGAAGAAGAGAAAGCCCGAGAAATAGCAAAGGCTAAAGAAGAAGCAAAAGCTAAAGAAGAAGCAAAAGCCCAAGAAATAGCCAAAGCTAAGGAAGAGGCGAAAGCCCGAGAAATAGCAAAAGCTAAAGAAGAAGCAAAAGCCCAAGAAATAGCCAAAGCTAAGGAAGAGGCGAAAGCCCGAGAAATAGCTAAGGCCAAGGAAGAAGCAAAAGCCCGAGAAGCAATAAAGGCAAAAGAAGAGCCTAAAAATAACACGCAGTCCGCTAAACGTGAATTAACAGTGGTGGCGACAGCATATACTGCTGATCCAAGTGAAAATGGTACATATGGTGGACGCGTTTTAACTGCGATGGGGCATGATTTAACGGCTAATCCGAATATGAGAATTATCGCAGTTGACCCGAAAGTAATTCCTTTAGGATCTAAAGTATGGGTAGAAGGTTATGGAGAAGCAATCGCTGGAGATACCGGAAGTGCAATTAAAGGTAATCGCATTGATGTTTTAATGGGCTCAAAAAGTAAAGCTATGAATTGGGGAAGACAAACTGTTAAAGTGAAAATTTTATAATAAATCTAGAATATAACATAATGAAAATAAGACCGACATATTCTGTCGGTCTTATTTTCGTACCATAATATCATTAAGGATCGCATCAAATATATCTTTTTGCGTGAAGTGATCTGTAAAAATAGTTTCCCTAGCAACTTCAATTGTATCGTGCGGATTATACCATTTTTCTAGGGAATCCTCACCAAATTCATGCCTTTTTTCCCTTGTGTTATGTCGTCGAATCGTTTCTTTTAACGATAAATCAAAGTAATATGTATACGCGTTTCCTTCAAAAAAATGTATTAATTCTTTCAGCATATCACCATATCTTCGACTGTTTAAAATACCTTCTAAAATAACAAGTTCACATTTTCCTTTTCCATACTTTGTAATTTCACATAGTAAATCATGTGATAAATTCCCCATCGTATCGTGTACTCTAAGCATATCTCTACGTACAACATCTTGTGATACTAAAAGTGTCCCTTGTCCGAAATATTCTTGTAGTTGCTTTGCGATTGTTGTTTTACCACTTGCGGAGTTTCCTCTAAGAATGATTAATGTTGATTTATGTATAGGATTAGACATAGTGAATTCCCCCAGCATGAATGATTGTATAGAAAATTTTAACAAATTAAACGTAGAAAGTGTATAATTAATAAGGATGCAAATAAAAAAGGTGGGGGTTAAATGGAAGGTAAATTAAATAGGGCGCAGCCGATTTGGAAACGGACATGGTTTCGCTATCTAGGGGCATTTATAATTTTACAATTACTGTTTATTATTTGTGAAGTAACTGCATGGGCACCAAACTTTAGACCTGGCGGAGAATTTTTTAATAGAGTATTAAATTCTCAATTTTTCACAGAATGGTTCACGCCATATAAAATCCCTCAATTTAATGTGTTTACAGCATTTTTTGCGATTACATTGTTACCATACGCATTAATAGGTGCAATGAAAGATTTCACAAAAAGGAAAAATATAAATAATTAAAAAGAGGTATCATATGCTATTTCAAAAAGATAATGTATCGGTTCGGTACGTAAAAGAAGAGGATGCACCAATCATTTCAAAATGGTTAACAGAACCAGAAGTCCTGCAATATTACGAAGGACGAGATAATCCGCAATCTGTAGAAATGGTACTGGATCATTTCATACATAATCCAAACAGTTATGAAAAAAGATGTTTAATAGAGTTTGATACCACTCCAATTGGTTACATACAAATGTACCCCATTGATTCTGAATGGAAAACATTATATGGCTATGAAGAATCACAATATGTATGGGGAATGGATCAATTTATCGGAGAGCCGACTTATTGGGGAAAAGGCATTGGAACGAAACTCGTTTAGACAGCAATTACATATATTATGGAGAACACGGGGGCAGAAGCCATTGCAATGGACCCGAAAGTAAATAATGAACGTGCAATAAAGTGTTATGAAAAATGTGGATTTAAAAAGGTAAAGGTTTTAAAAGAACATGAACTGCATGAAGGGGTATTAGAAGATTGTTGGATGATGGAATATAAACGTATAGAGGATAGGTGATAGAAGTGAAGGCGCTACTTGTATTAGATATGCAGAAGGGGATTTTAGAGTGCAAGGATTTTTCTGTTGAAAAAGAGTTCATTGCAAATGTTTTAAAACAATTTAAAGCGGAGAATGAACCTATTATTTTCTTAAAACACCGAGATGATAATCCAGAAAGTACATTGTATTATGAATCAACTGGAAGTGAATTAGTAGAAGAATATACCAGGTTTGCGGATTATATAGCCGAGAAGACAACACCTAGTGCGTTTAAAGATACAAGTGTTGAAGATATATTAACGAAACATAAAGTTGATCATGTTGTTATCGTTGGATTTAATACGGAATTTTGTTGTTTATTTACAAGTATCGCTGCTTTTGAAAAAGGCTATAAAGTTACGCTTATTGAAGATGCGACGGGAACTGCTAACGATGAAGAAGTATACGAAATGCCTGGATTAGATATAAAGGATTTCGTTGGATCAATCTTGAATTGGTCCAATGTAATTGAAGTACTGTATTATGATGAATATGTAGAGGCCTATACAAACAAAGGGAGCTGCGCGAAATGAAAAAAGCATTAATCGTAATCGATGTGCAAGCAGGTATGTATACAGCAGGAATGCCAGTACATAATGGGGAAAAGTTTTTAGAAATATTGCAAGAGCTTATTGGAGAATGCCGTTCAAATGATATTCCGGTAATTTATGTGCAACATAATGGACCGAAAGATCATCCGTTAGAAAAGGGTACAGAGGGGTGGAAGATTCATAAGGCAATCGCTCCACTAGAAGAGGATTGTGTTGTTGAAAAAACGACCCCAGATTCATTCCACAAGACGGACCTAAAAGAAGTATTGCAAGACAAGGGAATCGATCATGTTATCATTTCAGGAATGCAAACGCAGTATTGTGTGGATACGACAACTCGCAGGGCGTTTAGTGAAGGGTATAAAGTAACGTTAGTGAGCGATGCACATAGTACGTTTGATACAGAGGTGTTACGTGCTGAAGACATTGTGAAGCATCATAACGTAGTGTTTGGAGCGTTTGCTGATGTCATTACATTAAAAGATTTGAAAGAAACTGTCTCTAAATAAGAGGCAGTTTTTTATCCGACTTTAATGGGCAGTAAGACCCCCACCTCAAAATGCAGCGAAAGCAAAGAGGTTAGGTGGGGGATCAACTGTCCATAAAAGTCCGATTGGTTCAACTAATAATCAGTGGGGGATGAAGAAAACCCCCACTGATTAAAGTTTCACTTTATTAGAGGAAATCATGTCAAATAGTGTCGGTAAGTCGATATCCTGGTTCCGTCAAGAAGTCTGTGTAAATTGTTTGGGCTAGGTACATTGGTTTATCCAGTATATAATTATTAATTGTTTGGTGTGGGAACAGTGAAGCTAGCTTCACTGTTCCCACACCATTTTTTTATGTTTTTAACTCGATAACGATTTTTCTTCATAACGCTCTTTAAACATTTTATAAATTTTTTCATGTGCTAAACCAAATCCAGCTGTTCGTTTGGTAGTCCAACTGTCGTTATAATTATTTGATACTAAATATACAATTTTCTCTACAGATTCTATACTCGGAAGACTATTCATGGTTTTTAAGCGTTTGCGTACCTCTTTAATTGTTCGCTCAATCATATTCGTTGTATAGATATAAGATCGGATCTCTTTTGGATACTTATAAAAAGTAAGAAGAACAGGTAAATCTTTTTCCCATGATTCCACCTCTTTTTTATACTTCTTGCCCCATTTTTCTTTTACCATTTGAAACGCTTCTTCCGCACTTGGTAAATCTACAGCTTTATACACTTGTTTAAAGTCACTTGCGACTTCTTTCTGATCAGATTTTCTTACTTTAGACAACACATTTCTCATTTTATGCACGACACAGCGTTGAACATCCGCTTTAGGGTATACACTTAGAAACGCTGTTTCTAAGCCAGTTAATCCATCGAAAATACCTAGTAAGACGTTTTTTACACCTCGTTCATGTAGATTTTCTAGAATTTCTCTCCAACCACTTGCCGATTCTCTTCCGCCAACATAAAAACCTAAGATTTCACGTTTCCCTTCCAATGTAATACCTAAAGCGATATAAATAGCCTCTTTTTCAACCGTATCGCGACGCACACTAAAAAATAAGCAATCTAAATAAAGTGCCGTGTAATTCGACTCTAATGTACGTGATTGCCAACTTTCGATATTGTCCCTAATCTTTTCGGTAATATTAGATACAGTAGTAGCTGAGTAAGGATTACCATCTAATAAACGCTCCACAAATTTACCAACTTGTCGCGTACTTACACCGCTTTGATATAGGCTTAGAACCGCTTTTTCTAACCAACCATCACGTCGTTGATACGGCTGGAATAGAGAGGTTTGAAAGTCACCATTTCGATCTCTTGGGACAGATAAATCTTCTATTCGTCCAAATTTTGTATCCAACATTCTTTGATAGTAACCATTTTTAGAATTAGGTTCATTTTGAGCTTCCGTCTTCAGGAAGTTTTGAATTTCCTCTCTAAGAATCATTTCTAATTTATCTTGTACAAAGTCTTTTACCATGGCTTCAATTTGTTTACCTAAATCTAAATTGGGTATACTATTATTAGGCATGAGGCAAAGTCTCCTTTTATTTTAGGTTCTGGATAAACCTAGGGGGTACTTTGCCTTATTTTTTGCCTAAAAATGTTTACACATACTTTTATACATCATCGATATCCTTTGTCGAAACGTCGATATATTGAAATAATCGTTGATATATTTGAAAAAACGTCGATATAATTTCACGTACCATAATAAAAACACAAAAAAGGAGCACCACATAATTAAAAAGGGCGCTCCTGCATCAAAATATTACTTTTTCTTATCTTTATCCAATATATTCTGCTCTTCAGCAAACTCTGTACCATATGCAAAGCGGCGATTAATATGAATATTATCGTTGTGGTGCCTTGTGTGGGAGTTAGAGAAGCGATGAACGATTACTTCTGATAATGTGAAGACAATTGCGGAAAGGATGCTTCCCCATGCAATTTGCATATAGTTGTCTAATAAAATATTACCGAAAATCCATACGCTTAAATATGTTAGTAAGAAATCCGACATAATGGCACCAGTATTGCCGATTCGATTTAATATGATTTTATCAACGAACATATAAGATACGATTGTTACAAAGAGACTAAATGAAATAATTTGGACGAACGTTGCAGGGAAAAATAAAGCGAGTCCAATACTAAATGCGATAATGCACGATATAAACTTGATAAGCACTACAGTAAAACCATTCAATATTTACACCTCCGATTTATACATAGTTTTACAATAAATTTAGGAGTTCATACATTGTAACGAATATATTTATATAAAACTTTTTCATGTTCAATCTTTGTCTAAATATTAAAAAAACAAAGAAAAAATGTTATAGTAAAATGAGAGTATATGACATTTTTAGGTAAGGGGGAATCCTGGGTGTGGATTACTTCAGAAGTAGAAATTCCAGACGAGTTAATTGATCATCTTGAACAAGGAAAGTTAGTATTATTTGTTGGAGCGGGAGTTTCTATGAAAGGGAAATCAAACTTACCGAATTTTGATGATCTTGTTGATGAAATTGCGAAAACGTTATATGTAGAAAAACGTGAAATAACAGAACCACATGATTATTATCTTGGTAAAATTGCGAAATCAAAAGATGTACATCAAGTTGCAAGAGATCTAGTTCATATAGAAAAGTCAAAACCGAATCCGCTTCATTATGCAATTCCGAGGTTGTTTCCTTTAGACACGGAAGTTCGTATTGTAACGACAAATTTTGATCGACATTTTACAACTGCGATAAAAGAAATGAATAGAGAATTAAACGTATATTACGCACCTGCGTTACCTACAGGTAGAGCGTTTAAAGGACTCGCTTACATACATGGCAATATAGAACAAGAGAAAGAAGCATTAATTTTAACAGATGGTGATTTTGGAAGGGCTTACTTGACGGAAGGATGGGCGAGAAGATTTTTAGTTGATTTATTCTCGAATTATACCGTTTTGTTCGTTGGATATAGCCATAATGATCCAGTAATGAAATATTTAGCAACTGGTTTACCACCAAGTACAAGGCGTTATGCATTTGTCGCACAAGGAGAAAATACATATCATTGGGAGCATTTAGGAATACGGCCGATTGTATATCCGAATAAAGGTAATAATCATCAGTCGCTCGTTAAAGCAGTAAAACGATGGGCGGAGTTAATGGGTGATAATTATATTACAAAACGAATGCGCATTCGTGACATAGTAACAGTTCCACCTTCTGTAGAGCAGGAACAATTATCATACATAAAACAATCCATTAAAAAAATTGAAACAGTCCGCTACTTCGTTGAATTTGCTCATGATTATGAGTGGGTGGAATGGCTTGAAGCGGAAGGAAAATTACAAAATTTATTTTTAATTACATCAAATTATAACGAGGTAGATGAATTACTTGCAAAATGGTTAGTGGAACAATTTCTTTTTAGTCACCAAAAAGAATTATTTCAATTAATTTTTAAAAATCAATCTAAACTATCTCCGTTATTATGGAGAACAATTTGTAGTTACTTAAGTGAGACGAAAATCGAGATGGACCCATTGTTGTTTGCACGGTGGACACTGCTTTTATTAGAAACAGCTGAAAAAGATAGTAAATCGATCGAAACAATTTCTTACTTACTGCAAAAATGTTCTTTTCCTGAGCATAAAGAAATCGCTTTATTGTTATTAACGTTTATTTTGGACGGAAAACTTAAATTGAAGCGTGAAAGAAAGTGGGGAAATGATAATACGCAAGAATCAATAGAACTTGAGGAGTCGAGTCGTTTACCCGTGTCTACATTTTCTTATGTGGAGCAAATTTGGAATGAAAAGATGAAACCGCATATTTCTTATTACGCCGTTCCAATTATGATGATGGGAATAGAGAAGTTGCGGATGTTATCACTAAGGCAAACGGCACTGAAAAAAAGGGATAAGGAAAATGTGGAAAAAGAGTTTCAGCAAAATGATCTTGCGTTTTTAATTCAAATTGTAAAAGAGTGTTTAGCCTATTTATGTGAAAACAATGAGAAAAAAGCAAATTATTATATTACTGAAATGATAGAAGCAAGCAGCATACTTCAAAATCGAATTGCCATTGATGCGATGAATAAAAATATATTTGTAAGCGCCGATGAGAAGATGAAATGGTTGTTACAGGAAGAAATTCTTTTAGATGTCACGTATAAACAAGAAGTTTTTCAACTTATAAAAAATCATTACGCACTCTCTTTAGAAAAAACAAAGGAAGAAGTCATTCAAATTGTATTAAAGAACCTTGCAGAGGAGAGGGCATTTGATGTTTGTTTACTGTTAGATTTATTATTCACGTGTGATTCAAATAGTTCATCTACAGCAAAAGGTTATGAGTTAATGAAGCAAAAACATCCACACTTTCATTCTGATCGATACAGTGTAAAAAAGAGAGAGACGACAGAACAAAGTATTACTTGTAATGTAACTGCTGATGGATTATTACAGCTGAAAGATGAAGAAATTATGAAACAAGTTCGCCAATTCTCTCAAGATGGTGTGTTTGAACAACGTCATTTTTTAGAGATGTTATCGAAAGCATGTAAATTGAATACAGAATGGAGTATTTCATTTGCTTATCAATTAGTAGGTATGCACGAAATAAGTAATGAAGTTTGGTTTGTTTGTATTAGAGAGTGGCGAAATAACCGAGGACTGACAAATGAACAAATACAAAAAGTTATTCCTCTGTTGCAGAAATTCGTTAGAAATACTGCATTTCATTGGTTAATTAGTAGCTTTCTATATGAAATTAGCAATCGGTTAGAAGAGTTAGAGGAAAATAGTATACGCAATGTAAAACGGTTTGCTTTTTCAGTATTCCCTCAAGTAATGAAAAGTGACACGGATTTTAAGCTTGGAAAACAAGATTTTTACAATGAATCGATTCAGCATCCTGTTGGGAAAATGACAGCTGTATTATTAAAACTGTTATCATATGATCATTTATACGATCGTAATGTGTATGAATATTTATTTTTATTTGAAGAACAAGTAAGAATTAGTACAGAACGGACAAATTTTATGTTAGCACGTTTAGTAGCGGATATTACATTTCTTTATCATATTGAGAAACAATGGTGCCGAAAATATTTGTTACCGTACTTAGAGTTAAAGAAGGAAAATGAGATTACGAAATATGCATGGGCCGGCTTATGTTACACGCAAATAAATTTACCTTTATTTACAGAAATGAAGCGATTTATTAAGTATGCAGTAGAACATTTAGAAGTATTACATCCGCATACGAGGGAAGCTTTCTTAAAATGGCTCAGTTTTGTATTTATTAAATGTGTACTGTATTGGGAACAAAAAACAGACTGGTTATACCCTTTACTTATACGAGAAAATGAAGAAAATAAAATTAAGTTTATGCAGTTTTTATGCTATTACGTCAAAACGTTAAGCGCAAAAGAGCAACAAAAATTTTGGGCAGCTTGGCTCAGTATATTTTTGCGAGAACGACCGAAAATGGGTGAAATCACAGCTAGAGAATATGTAATGCTTTTACGTATTATTTTATTTATGGATGAAATAGTAGAAAGAGGGTTATCGATAATTTGTAAATCATTTTCGGACGTAGGTGGAAAGGGAAATCAAACGGAGTTAAAACAGTTATTCAATGAAATACTTGAGAAGACAGAGAGTATAAAAATGTATAAAGAGTTGTATGCAAACGTATTTTTTACTTTACTGCAAACGCTTCAGGAAGCGGATTTACTTGAAACGGAAATCATTCAAATAAAAGAATTATTAATCGGGTATAAAGTAGAAAAATGTGTAATAAATGCAATAGATAATGAGATAATTCGCATCGGAATTGTTATGGAGAATTTACAAGAAGAAATGTAGGGCGAAAGTGGAATTTTAAAAAATATATAAAAAGTTGTTGACAGTGTTTTGAAAAGCGTTCTATAATACGAATCATACTTATTCAATTTCAAAAAACATTTGAATAAACAAAGTGCAATGAAGAGATCACAGTAGTGGTTAGTCTTACTGTAACAGAGAGCTGGTGGTTGGTGTGAACCAGTACAGGGATAATCATGAATTACAGTCTTGGAGCATCTTTTTCGTAGTAAAGATAGTATTGTCTTTATGAAGAAAAAGCGGTCAATTGATCGTTAACAGTGAAGAGAGGTAGACGGAAAGATAGTCTACAACTAGGGTGGTACCGCGATAAATATCGTCCCTACTGATTTATTCAGTAGGGACTTTTTGTATTTTAGTGGCCCAACTTGAAAATTAAATATGTATGCGTTGAAAGGAAAAGCAGTAGTTGTTGTTTCCCTGTAACAGAGAGCTGGTGGTTGGTGTGAACCAGTACAAAAACAAGAGCGAATTACAGTCCTAGAGCATCTTTTTCGTAGTAAAGATAGCATTGTCTTTATGAAGGGAAAGACGGTCAGATGATCGTTAACAATGAAGAGAGGTAGACGAAAGAAGTCTACAACTAGGGTGGTACCGCGATAAATATCGTCCCTACTGATTGAATCAGTAGGGATTTTTTGTACAAAAAAGTGGGTTTTTAATTAGTAGATAGTGTCTTTGTACTAATTATTAGTTTAAAATAAGAAGAGGGATCGATTCCACTTTAAATTTGTATAATTGACCAGTTCAGAAAATAGAGAATTTTTCATTCTCTTACTATAACTTTTAAAACATTAGAGGAGGATTTCCAAATGGCAAATCATGAATTAGATCAATTACGTAAACAGGTAGATGAAATTAACTTACAACTATTACACCTTTTAAACAAACGTGGTGAAATCGTTCAAAAAATTGGGGAGCAAAAGCAAGTACAAGGTACGAAACGTTTTGATCCAGTACGTGAGCGTGAAGTACTTGATATGATCGCAGAGAATAACGAAGGACCATTCGAAACATCAACGGTTCAACATATTTTCAAAACAATCTTCAAAGCTAGCTTAGAATTACAAGAAGATGATAACCGTAAAGCATTACTAGTATCACGTAAAAAGAAACAAGAAAACACAATTGTTGACGTAAAAGGTGAATTGATTGGTAACGGAACACAAACGTTCATTATGGGACCTTGTGCGGTAGAAAGCTTAGAGCAAGTTCGCCAAGTAGGGCAAGCGATGAAAGACCAAGGCTTAAAATTAATGCGCGGTGGTGCTTTCAAACCGAGAACATCTCCATACGATTTCCAAGGTTTAGGAGTAGAAGGATTACAAATCTTACGCCAAGTAGCAGATGAGTTCGACTTAGCGATTATTAGTGAAATTTTAAATCCGAACGATGTTGAAATGGCATTAGACTACGTTGATGTAATTCAAGTTGGTGCACGTAACATGCAAAACTTCGATTTACTACGAGCTGTAGGTAAAGTTAACAAGCCAGTATTATTAAAACGTGGATTAGCAGCAACAATTGATGAGTTCATTAATGCAGCGGAATACATCATTGCACAAGGTAACGACCAAATTATTCTTTGTGAGCGCGGTATCCGCACATACGAAAGAGCGACACGTAACACATTAGACATTTCAGCAGTACCGATTTTAAAGAAAGAAACACATTTACCAGTTGTTGTTGACGTAACGCATTCAACTGGACGTAGAGATTTATTATTACCAACAGCAAAAGCAGCACTTGCAATTGGCGCAGATGCAGTAATGGCTGAAGTACACCCAGACCCAGCAGTTGCATTATCAGATTCTGCACAACAAATGGATATTCCAGAATTCCATAAATTCATGGAAGAGTTAAAAGGATTCAAAAATAAATTATCTTAATTCCATATCACATATGCGCTGAAGAGGAAACAGTAGTGCTTATCTCCCTGTTAAAGAGAGCTGATGGTCGGTGTGAATCAGTACAAAGGTAAGCATGAATTACAGCCTTGGAGCATCTTTTTCGCCAAATTTTGGAGGAAAAGACGGTCTTACGATCGTTAAAGAAGAGAGGTAGACGAAAGAAGTCTACAACTAGGGTGGTACCGCGATAAACATCGTCCCTACTGAGCGCTCAGTAGGGACTTTTTTGTACAAAAAAATAGTAAAGGGGCAAGAGAAATGAGATACATTACAGCTGGAGAATCACATGGACCGCAGTTAACAGTTATTTTAGAAGGTGTACCAGCAGGTTTAACGCTGGCAGCGGAACATATAAATAAAGAATTATTAAGAAGGCAAAAAGGGCACGGACGCGGAAGACGTATGCAAATTGAAACGGATACAGTTGAAATTGTAAGTGGTGTTCGTCATGGGATGACACTTGGCTCACCAATTACGTTAATCGTAAAAAATGATGATTTCAAACATTGGACGAAAGTAATGGGTGCAGAGCCAATTTCGGAAAAAGAAAGTAAAGACATGAAACGTACAATTACGAAGCCACGTCCAGGACATGCGGATTTAAATGGAGCAATTAAATACGGTCACCGTGATATAAGAAACGTACTAGAGCGCTCGTCTGCAAGAGAAACGACAGTAAGGGTTGCAGCTGGAGCAGTTGCGAAACAAATTTTAAAAGAATTAGGCGTAGAAATTGCAGGGCATGTACTTGAAATCGGTGGAGTAAAAGCAAAACATATTTCTAACTTGTCAATTGAAGAAATTCAAACGATTACTGAAAACTCACCAGTTCGATGTTTAGATAAAGAAGTAGAACAAGAGATGATGAATGCAATTGATAATGCAAAAAGTAGCGGAGATTCAATAGGAGGCATTGTAGAAGTCATTGCAGAAGGAATGCCGATTGGCGTTGGTAGTTACGTTCATTACGATCGTAAATTAGATGCAAAACTTGCTGGTGCAATTATGAGCATTAATGCATTTAAAGGTGCTGAAATTGGTGTTGGTTTTGAAGCAGCAAGACAGCCAGGAAGTAAAGTGCACGATGAAATTTTATGGGATGAAGAACAAGGATACACGAGAAAAACGAATAATGCCGGTGGTTTAGAGGGCGGTATGACAACGGGAATGCCAATTGTCGTAAGAGGTGTAATGAAACCAATACCTACATTATACAAACCGTTAGCAAGTGTTGATATTGATACGAAAGAAGCATTTCAAGCGAGTATTGAAAGGTCGGATAGCTGTGCAGTACCAGCAGCAGGTGTAGTAGCTGAATCTGTTGTAGCATGGGAACTTGCACATGCACTAGTCGAACAATTCGGAAAAGATCGTATGGAGTTAATTCAACAAAACATTACGCAACATAATAAATACGCAAAAGAATTTTAATAAAAAGGTGGTTTTAACATGCAAGTAAAAGATCAACTATCATCATTACAACCATATAAACCAGGTAAATCACCTGAACAAATGAAAGAAGTGTACGGAGATCATGCATTTGTGAAATTAGCATCGAATGAAAATCCATTCGGCTGTTCACCACGTGTTTTAGATGAGTTGCAAAAATCGTGGTTGGACCATGCTTTATATCCTGACGGAGGTGCGACAACGCTCCGTCAAACAATTGCAAATAAATTACAAGTACAAATGGAACAAGTACTTTGCGGTAGTGGTTTAGATGAAGTCATTCAAATCATAAGTCGTGCAGCACTTAAAGCAGGAGATAACATCGTAACGGCAGGTGCAACATTCCCGCAGTACCGTCATCATGCGATTATTGAAGGCTGTGAAGTGAAAGAAGTTCCACTAAATAACGGTGTATACGATTTAGACGAAATTTCGTCAGCGGTAAATAATAATACGAAAATCGTATGGATTTGTAATCCAAATAATCCGACAGGCACATATGTGAATGACCGAAAATTGACTCAATTCATTGAAGGGATTAGTGAAAATACGTTAATTGTCATTGATGAAGCGTACTATGAATACGTAACAGCAAAAGATTTCCCAGAGACATTACCGCTTTTAGAAAAGCATAAAAATATTCTTGTGCTTAGAACATTTTCCAAAGCGTACGGATTAGCTTCTTTCCGCGTAGGATATGCGATTGGACAGGAAGAGTTAATTGAGAAATTAAATGTCGTACGTTTGCCATTTAACGTATCTTCATTAGCGCAAAAAGCAGCGACGATTGCTTTTGGTGATGACGAGTTTATTGAAGAAATAGTTCGTGTAAATACAGAAGGATTACAACAATACGAGAGCTTTTGTAAGGAAAATGATATTCCATTTTATCCATCGCAAACAAATTTCATCTTCTTACCAGTTGAGAATGCTGGAGAGATTTATGAAGCTTGTGCACACGCAGGATTTATTATTCGGCCGTTCCCAAATGGTGTCCGTATTACAGTCGGAACAAGGGAGCAAAATGAAGGAGTGATTTCAGTGTTACAACAACACTTTGAAAATAAAAAAAGAAAGTCTCGAGATGAGGCAAATGCGTAAGAAGGTAGTATTAATTGGAACTGGTTTAATCGGAGGCTCTCTCGCATTAGCAATTAAGAAAGAGCACGATGTAACGATAACAGGTTATGATATATTTCAAGAACAAGTAGAGCGTGCAAAAGAATTACACGTAGTAGATGAAATAGCAGTAAATTTACAACATGCATGTGAAGAGGCACATCTAATTATTTTTGCTTCTCCAGTTGAAGAAACGAAGAAGTTATTACACAAATTAGCGTCATTTCGGTTACGAGAAGATGTTATCGTAACCGATGTTGGTAGTACAAAAGGAACGATTATGAATGAAGCAGAAGCTTTGTTTTCAAAGGAAATTTCTTTCATTGGTGGACATCCGATGGCAGGTTCTCATAAAACGGGAGTTGAAAGTGCAAAAGCGCATTTATTTGAAAATGCATTTTACATTTTAACACCGATGCATCACGTGCCAAATGAAGATGTGGAAGAGTTGAAAGATTGGTTAAAAGGAACAGGGTCACATTTCCTTGTTTTAAACACAGAAGAACACGATTATGTAACAGGAATTGTAAGTCATTTCCCGCATCTTATTGCAGCTGGATTAGTAAAGCAAGTGGAGAAACATGCAGAAGATAATCCGCTCATTCATCAGCTAGCTGCTGGAGGTTTCAAAGACATTACACGTATCGCATCTAGTAGTCCGAAAATGTGGAGTGATATTGTTAAGCAAAATCGAGAGCATTTAATGGTATTATTAAAAGAGTGGATCTCTGAAATGGAAGATTTATATGATACAGTTTCTAGCGGAGATGCAGGCGAGATTCAAAACTATTTTGCAGACGCGAAAGAATACCGTGACTCTTTACCGGTAAGAAAGAGAGGGGCGATTCCTGCCTATCACGACTTATACGTCGATGTTTTAGATAAAGTAGGGGCATTGGCTCACATTACAAGTATTTTAGCGCGCGAAGAAATTAGTATTACGAACTTGCAAATATTAGAAGCGCGTGAAGGATTACTTGGAGTATTACGTATTAGCTTCCAACGAGAAGAAGATCGTATGCAAGCAACACTCGCGCTTGGAGAAGAAAAATACCAAACTTATGAAACAATTTAAATGAGAAGGTGAAAACGTGAAGGAAAGAACAATTCAACCTGTTAATAACGGATTAAATGGCAACATTACAATTCCAGGAGATAAATCAATTTCTCACCGTGCTGTCATGTTCGGTGCGATTGCAGAAGGAAAAACAACAATTAAAGGTTTCTTGCCCGGTGCAGATTGTTTAAGTACAATTTCTTGTTTTAAAGAAATGGGAGTAGACATCGTGCAAAACGGTGATGAAGTCACTGTAGTTGGTAAAGGATTAGAAGGTTTACAAGAACCGAAAGCTGTATTAGATGTTGGTAATTCGGGTACAACTATACGTTTAATGTCAGGAATTTTGGCAAATACACCATTTTTCTCTTGCGTACAAGGTGATGCATCTATTGCAAAAAGACCGATGAAACGTGTAACAAATCCATTAAAACAAATGGGTGCGAACATTGATGGGCGCGAAGAAGGAACGTTTACACCGCTAACAATACGTGGTGGAGATTTAAAAGCAATTGAATACACTTCGCCGGTAGCAAGCGCACAAGTAAAGTCAGCTATTTTACTTGCAGGACTTCGGGCAGAAGGTGTAACAGCTGTTACAGAACCACATATTTCACGCGATCATACGGAAAGAATGCTCGAAGCATTTGGCGTTAAAGTAACTCGCGAAGGAAAGACAGTGAAACTAGCAGGTGGACAAAAGTTAACAGCGACAGATGTTCAAGTACCAGGTGACGTATCATCAGCTGCCTTTTTCTTAGTAGCAGGTGCAATTATTCCAAATAGTAAACTAGTATTACAAAATGTAGGAATGAATCCAACTCGTACAGGTATTATTGATGTTTTAGAGAAAATGGGTGCTACGTTCACTGTAGAGCCAATTAACGAAGGAGCATCAGAGCCAGCTGCAAACATTACAATTGAAACATCTTCATTAAAAGGAATTGAAATCGGCGGAGATATTATCCCTAGATTAATTGATGAAATTCCTGTTATCGCTTTAGCGGCAACGCAAGCAGAAGGAATTACAGTAATTAAAGGTGCACACGAATTAAAAGTTAAAGAAACAAACCGTATTGATACAGTCGTAGCGGAATTAACAAAACTTGGTGCGCGCATAGAGGCAACTGACGACGGGATGATTATTTACGGGAAATCAGCTCTAAAAGGTAATACAGTTAATAGCTATGGTGATCACCGCATCGGAATGATGCTTGCGATTGCGGGATGTATTGCAGAAGGAAAAACAACAATTGAAGATGCAGAAGCAGTTGGTGTATCATACCCTACATTCTTCGAAGAACTTCAAAAGTTAGCTAAATAAAGTGATGAGAAGCAGATACGAGATGTATCTGCTTTTTCATATTGGATGTTTGTTAGTAAGCTAGTATAATTTCATTCACCGAACTGTAACGTTTAGAATTATGGTACAATTCAAATAAAGGAGGGAGGAGAAATATATGAACGTTATACGATTAACAGAAGATAAATTTAGAGAAGCATTACGCTTATCAGAATACGCTTTTCAATATAAAATTGAAGAGGATCGATTGCAGCAGCAACTTACAAGAATGAAGGAAAGTCATGAAGTGTACGGTATTATGGAAGGTAATGACTTAGCGGCAAAACTACACCTTATTCCGTTTCATATATACATAGGAAAAGAAAAATTTAAAATGGGTGGCGTTGCAGGGGTAGCAACGTATCCAGAGTATAGAAGAAGCGGATATGTGAAAGAATTACTTCAACATTCACTTCAAACGATGAAAAAAGACGGATATACAGTATCGATGTTACATCCATTTGCTGTTGCATTTTACCGTAAATATGGCTGGGAACTTTGTGCGAATCTTCTTGTATGTCATATGACAAAGAGTGATTTAGTTATGAAAAAACAAGTGAATGGTACTGTGAAACGTTTCAATAAAGAAAATCACTCAGAAGAAGTCGAGAAGCTTTATGAAACATTTGCAGAACGTTTTTCTGGTATGCTAGTTCGCAATGAAAAATGGTGGTTACAAGCAGTTTATGATGATTTAACATTAGCAATTTACTACGATGAAAATAAAACTGCAGCAGGTTACATGTTATATAAAATAGAAAAATCTAAAATGACTGTAGAAGAATTCGTACCACTGCATAATGAAGCACGAAATGGTCTATGGAACTTTATTTGCCAACATGATTCTATGATTAAAGAACTTGAAATGACAGTAAGTGAAAACGAACAGTTGTTATATACATTGCAAGAACCACGTGTGAAAACAGAAATAAAACCATATTTTATGGGAAGAATTGTAGATGTAGAGCAGTTCTTAAAACAGTATGAGTTAAACTGGAACAATATACAACAAGAAATAATTTTACATATTACAGATTCATTTGCACCGTGGAATAATGTATCGGTGAGACTTGCAAATTATGAAATAACAATTATAGAAGAACCAATGGATAAAGGGATCAAGCTAGATATAAATGCACTATCTACAATATTGCTTGGATACAAACGCCCATTAGAACTAAATGAACTTGAATTAATTAACGGAAGCGAAGAGGAAATACGAGCGTTTGAGAAAATAGTTCCGGTACGAGAAGCCTTTATTTATGATTTCTTTTAAAAAATAGGGCTGTCCAAAATCAAACTTTGGGACAGCTTTCTCTTTGGGTGTTGGTTTTTGTCGGTAAGTTGATATATCCTGAAAATCGCTGATATAATTTTATTCACAAATAAGGGTATACGTAGTCACACACTTGACTTTTATTTTCTGTAATTTATAATTAAAAACGGAATGAATTTTCATTCCTGAAAATAGAGGTGGAAAAAATGGCTAAAAACAAACAAGAGGATATTTTTGATGCTGCGATGCAACTTTTTGCGGAGCGTGGTTACGATGGTACGACAATTCCAATGATCGCTGAAAAGGCAAAAGTCGGTGCGGGTACTATTTATCGCTATTTTGAAAATAAAGAGGCGCTTGTTAACTCATTATTTTCAAAAAGTATGTTACAGCTTTCTGAAATGATAAAAACGGATTTTCCTGTTGAAGCAAATATTCGTGAACAGTTTAGTCATACGTATAACCGTTTATTTGAATTTGCGAGAAATAATGTGGATGCTTTTCTGTTTACAAATTCTCACTGTGATAGTTATTTTCTTGATGAACAAAGCAAGAAAATATTTGATGATTTTATAGGCTTCTTTATGAATATTATAGAAGATGGGATTGTAAAAGGCTTACTCCGTCCGTTACCTCCAGTTGCTTTAATTATTATTGTATATCAACCGTTAGAAAAATTAATTAAAGTAATTGCAACAGGGCAATTAGAGTACTCAAAAGAATTAGTAAAAGAATTGGAAGAAAGCTCTTGGAACGCTATAAGAATCATTTGATTCTATAGCTTTATAAGGACAGGAATGAATATTCATTCCTGAATAGAATTAAAAAATGAGAGTAGGAGAGGGTATTTGTGTAACTAAAGGAATGAACATTCATTCCGAAAAAGTAGTTTAATAGAGTTTATAAAACAATGTAATAGAGTAATAGGAATGAATATTCATTCCGCAACTAACATGAAATTTTAATCGCGGGAGATGATGCAAATGAGCAAGCTGAAAAATTGGAGAAGTTTATCTTTTCTATTATGGATAGTTATTACTATTACAATGATCGTTACGATGCCCAATATGGATAAATTAGTGAAAGAAAAAGGGCATATTACGATTCCTAATACAGAACAAAGTAGTATTGCTGACAAAATGATAAAAGAAATGAATAAAGACGGGACAGAAAAGTATGAGATTATAGCAGTTTTTAATAGTGGTAGTAAAACAGCTTTAACGACTGAACAAAAAGAGGAAATTACAAAAACAATCAACGTTTTGCAAAATGAAAAAGAACAATTAGGAATTAAAGAAGTTGTTTCACATTTAGATAATAAAGATTTAGAGAAACAATTAGTTTCTAAAGATAATACGACTATTTTAACGCAAATATCGATAGATAAAAAGCATGGTGAAATATCGAAAGTTACAAATAATCTTCATAATAAAGTGAAAACGAAAGGGGTAACAACGTACTTAACAGGAAGTGACTTAATCGCGGGCGATTTTCTTACATCCTCTCAAGAGGGAGTGAAAAAGACTGAAGTTATTTCAATTATTTTCATTCTTGTAATATTAATCATTGTATTCCGTTCACCTATTGTTCCAATTGTTTCTCTTCTTACTGTTGGGGTATCATATTTAGTTTCAATGGGGATTATTGCCCATTTAGTAGATCAATTTAATTTTCCGTTTTCTAACTTTACGCAAGTGTTTGTCGTTGTTGTCCTGTTTGGGGTTGGAACAGACTATAATATTTTATTATTTACAAGATTTAAAGAAGAATTAAGTAAACAAGAAAACGCATTTTTGGCTACGAAAGAAACATTTAAATCGGCAGGGAAAACCGTTTTATATAGCGGGATAGCAGTGCTAATTGGTTTTGCATCTCTTGCTTTAGCGAGTTTTAAATTATATCAATCTACTTCAGCGGTAGCAATTGGTGTCGCAGTTTTATTACTAGTATTAACTACGTTAAATCCGTTTTTCATGGTGCTTTTAGGAAAAGGGATGTTTTATCCCGTTAAAACATTTAAAGGTCATGAAGACAGTCGTCTATGGGGATTCTTTGCGAAAAACGCAGTAGTAAGACCATTTGTAGCTTTAATTATCGTATTTGTGATATCGATTCCTTTCATATTAAAGTATTCTAATACACTTAATTACAACGACTTATTTGAAGTAGACAATAAATATGAGTCGAAAATGGGGATTAACGTAATAGAAGAACATTTTCCACCTGGTTTTTCTTCACCAAGTACGTTAGTCATTCAATCGAATAACAAGTTAGATGAGGCGAGTTCGCTTCAAACTTTAGATGAACTAACTGATAAGATTTTGAAAGTGAAAGGTGTTTCAGAAGTATATGCACCGACACGTCCAACTGGTGATAGGATTAAAGAACTATATATAAATAAACAAGCGGGTGAACTAAATACAGGTTTAGGAGATGCCAATGGTGGTATAAAGGAAATTAATGATGGATTAACTACTGCGAAAGATAAGATGGGTAATAAGGACTCAAATAGTCTTGCAAACGTTCAAAAGTTAATTGATGGAACAAATGAAGCGAAGAATGGTGTATCGGCATTAGGAACAGCTTTAAATCAACTATCTAATGGCATAAATGATGGAGCAAAAGGTGCGCAGCAAATTGAGAGTGGGTTAACTTCAGTAAATGAAAATATAAGTATATTATCTCATGCAGCTTCACAACTTCATGCTGGCTATACGCAGTTAGAAAAAGGTTTAAGTTCTTACGGTCAATACTTCGGAAGTATTTCTCAAGCGATTGACGGTGCGAAGAAAGGTTATGAACAAATTGAAATGTTAATGACCAATTTCATCCAAACGAAACCAGAATTAGCAAATGATCCTAACATTCTGCAGACGATAGGAATTGCTAAAGAGGCTCAAAAGCAATTAGGTGGGCTTTCAAATGAATTAAATCAATTAGCAACGCAACACAATGCGGCGATGGGATCATTTAAAGAAGCGAATCAATTGTTATTGAAAGTGGATAATGGCTTAAAAGAAATGAGCAACGGAGTTACTAAGTTACAAAAAGGAGCAGCTGATCTTAAAAATGGATTAAATGAAGGTGCTTCAGGTTCAAAACAAATTGCGAACAAGTCATCTGAATTACAAACCGGATTAACGAAAATAAACGATGGGCAAGGCCAGCTATTAACCGGACTGAAAGACTTGCAAGAACAGATGGGGCAATTACAATCAGGACTATCTAAAAGTACAGAAGGCCTTGAAAAGGTAAGTAACGGCCTAGGGGATGCTCAGAAATATTTAGGAGAACTAAATGAATCAAAAAGCTCTGAGAAATTCTATATTCCAAAAGAAGTTTTGGAGGGAGAAGATTTCCAAAAAGCTTTGAATACGTACATGTCACATGATAGAAAGACTGCTAAAATGACAATCATTTTAGACGTAAATCCGTATTCAAAAGAAGCGATGCCAGTTATTCAAGAAATCAATAAAACGATAGATGGTACTTTGAAGGGGACGGAATTAAATCATGCGAAAACAGCAATTGGAGGAACGACAGCTAGAAACGTTGATTTAAAAGAAGTAACAGGGCAAGACTTCTTACGTACAGCTACAATTATGTTAATTGGAATTGCGATTGTATTAATGATGATTACACGTTCATTATTAAATACCATCTTTATTATTGGATCGTTACTATTAGCGTACTTTGCATCATTAGGGATAAGTGAACAAATTAGTACGCATGTTTTACATGTAGATTCATTAAGCTGGAATGTTCCGTTCTTTAGTTTCATAATGATAGTCGCTTTAGGAGTGGATTATAGTATTTTTGTAATGATGAGATACAATGAGTTAGAAGGGGACCCAGCGACGAAAATTGTAACTGCTTCTCGTCATATTGGAGGAGTCGTATTATCAGCAGCACTTATTTTAGGAGGTACATTTGCTGCATTAATCCCTTCAGGTGTATTAACGCTTATACAAGTAGCATCCGTTGTTGGTGTTGCACTGTTACTATTAGCTATTATTGTGATGCCAATATTGTTACCTGCTTTAATAGGATTAACGAGTAAAATGAAGAATTATGCAAAGAAATTAAGTGAAAGGAAATAAAAGAATCCACTTTTAAAAGTAACTGGTTCCGTTATAGGATAGAAAATATAAAATAACACACAAATTAGGGATGCAAAATCACATATGATTTTGCATCCTTTTTTATATAGTTCACTCAAATAATGGTGGAATATCTTTTTTAAAAGGTAAATGGAAAATTTATGTTAAAATAATGATAGAGATTATGAAAAAATATTCTTAAGTTAACGGTCAGGTTACTTTAAGAAGGATTTTTCAAAGGAAATGTTGAATATCGTATTTTGAAGGAGTGATTGCAGTGGAGTAAGTAATTTTTTAAATCTTGGTTAAATACTTTGAAGGAAGGGATTTATAAATATGAATACAAAACTAATAATAGTAGAAGGTTTACCTGGATTCGGAAAATCGACCACTGCAAAGCTAATAAATGAAATTCTAAACCAAAATAAAATTGAAGTTGAACTATTTTTAGAGGGGAATTTGAACCACCCCGCCGACTATGATGGTGTATCTTGTTTTAATAAATTTGAATTCGATAGATTAGTATCTAACAGTGGAGATTTTAAAGAAGTTCTTCTTAAAAGAGTTTTAAAAAAAGGAAGCAATTATTTATTACCATACAGAAAGATAAAAAATGAGTTTGGTGACCAGTTTTCGGACGAATTATGTAACGATATTTCAAGAAACGATATATATGAATTACCATTCGATAAAAATATTGAATTAATTGCTGACAAATGGAATGACTTTGCTGAAATTGCTCTAGAAGATAATAAGGTTTATATTTTTGAATGTTGTTTCATACAAAATCCATTAACAATTGGGATGATTAAATACGGTGAACAAAAAGAAAAAATAATAAATTATGTAATGAAAATTGCAAAAATCATAGAGAATTTAAATCCAATGTTATTCTATGTAGAACAAGATGATCTTGAATTTTCATTTAGGAAGGCATTAAAAGAAAGAAATCCAGAATGGTCCAAAGGAATTGTCGACTATTACACGAACCAAGGCTATGGGAAAGAACATAATCATTCAGGTGTAGAAGGAACGATAAAAGTTCTTGAGGCTAGAAGGGATTTAGAGTTAGAAATATTCGATATGTTAAAAATGAAAAAAGAAAAAATCAATAATACAAAATATGAAATTGACTCATATAGTTCAATGCTAAAAGATAAGTTAACAATAAAAATGGTGAAATAGCTTTTTACACTAACGGGTGCTTTAGTTGAAGAAGGAAATAAAAACGCTGAGAATATTTTGTGAGCGTTTTAGTTTGCTATTTATAATGCGAAATGCATTCAAATGATTGTATTATTTCAATGGATAAACATAATGCTCCAATTATAAATATTTTTTTCAAAATGAATCCTTCTTAAAGTGTGTATGTAACTTTAATATAATTAAAAACAAAGGTTTTATTCAAGTTTGTAAAGAAAGGAATAGCAATCAACCGTTGCTATTCATCCAGCTTCTACTATATAATAGCTATAGTCTACAATAATTGAGTCGTAATATGCGATTTTTTAAGACAATCGGTGAGAAAACGCTGAAATAAGCGGTATTAGTAGGAGGACACAAATGATTACAGTAAGTAACGTTAGTTTGCGTTTCGCGGATCGCAAATTGTTTGAAGATGTTAACATAAAATTCACGCCAGGTAACTGCTACGGCTTAATCGGAGCAAACGGTGCTGGTAAATCAACGTTTCTAAAGATTTTATCTGGAGAAATCGAACCATCAACAGGTGACATACATATTACGCCAGGCGAGCGTCTAGCAGTATTAAAACAGAACCACTTTGAATATGAAGAGTTTCCAGTATTAGAAACTGTAATTATGGGTCATACTCGTCTTTACAAAGTAATGCAAGAGAAAAATGCCATTTACATGAAAGAAGACTTTAGTGATGAAGATGGAATGCGTGCTGCAGAACTTGAAGGTGAGTTCGCTGAGCTTAACGGTTGGGAAGCTGAGTCAGAAGCTGCAATCCTTCTTAAAGGTTTAGGTATTGGTGAAGACCTTCATGATAAGAAAATGTCTGAGTTAACTGGTGCAGAGAAAGTAAAAGTATTACTTGCTCAAGCTTTATTCGGTCAACCTGATATTCTATTACTAGATGAGCCTACGAACCACTTGGACTTAAAAGCGATCCAATGGTTAGAAAACTTCTTAATGAACTTTGAAAATACAGTAATCGTTGTATCCCATGACCGTCACTTCTTAAATAAAGTATGTACACACATGGCTGATCTTGATTTCGGTAAAATTCAACTTTATGTTGGTAACTATGACTTCTGGTATGAGTCAAGCCAATTAGCTTTAAAATTAACGCAAGATGCTAATAAGAAAAAAGAAGAGAAAGTAAAAGAGTTACAAAACTTCATTGCACGTTTTAGCTCAAACGCATCTAAAGCGAAACAAGCAACTTCTCGTAAAAAATTATTAGATAAAATTACATTAGATGATATTAAGCCATCATCTCGTCGTTATCCATTTGTTGGCTTCACACCAGAGCGTGAAGTAGGAAATGACTTATTAACTGTTGAAGGTCTTTCTAAAACGATTGATGGTGAAAAAGTGTTAGATAATGTGTACTTCACTTTAAATAAAGGTGATAAAGTTGCATTTATCGGTCGTAACGATATTGCAATGACGACATTATTCAAAATCCTTATGGGTGAAATGGAGCCAGATAGTGGTTCATTTAAATGGGGCGTTACAACATCTCAATCGTACTTCCCAAGAGATAACTCTAAGTACTTTGAGAACAGTGACTACAACTTAGTTGAATGGTTACGTCAATTCTCTCCACAAGATGAGTCAGAAAGCTTCTTACGTGGTTTCTTAGGCCGTATGTTATTCTCAGGAGAAGAAGTTAAGAAGAACGTTTCTGTATTATCTGGAGGCGAAAAAGTTCGTTGTATGTTATCTAAAATGATGTTAAGTGGTGCAAACGTAATTACACTTGACGATCCAACGAACCACTTAGACCTTGAGTCTATCACTGCATTAAACAATGGTTTAATCGCATTTAAAGGTACAATTTTATTCACATCTCATGACCATCAGTTCGTACAAACAATTGCAAACCGCATTATCGAAGTAACGCCAAACGGTGTAATCGATAAAGAGGCTACTTACGATGAGTTCTTAGAAAATGAAGAACTTCAAAAACAAGTAGATGCAATGTACAAAGGTCAATAATAAATGATGAAAACCCTCGCTTTCGTTTTGAGAGCGAGGGTTTTTATAATCATTATTTTTATGGATTGTGAATAATTATTCAAGAATAACTTTATTAGAGGAAAGAGATTTGGATTTTGCACATAGAAGAATGGCTGAAGCATAAATAACTGAATGAAGAAATAATATATATCAAAAAATTAAATGCTATCTATTGTGAATTTCATTATATTACATTAATGTTCCAGAACTGGAGACATATTTATTTGCGAAGTAGTGAATAAAGGTTTATAGTATGTGATGTCATAATTAGTGGATGAATCTTGGGAGAAAACAGGAAATGTTACAAATTTATTTTGTTAAATAGAAACCAAGGTCAAAATGTCTAAAAAGAAATAGTTGAATAAATACTAGCTTCAAATTATAATTACTAGTATTCTTCATATAGTTAAATATATAAAATCTATTTGAAGATAAAAAATTGAATAGAGAGACAGACTTATAAAAAAATAAGCCTTGGATGATCAAAAGAGGTGGAGAAATGAAACAATTCTTATTAAAGAGCAAAAGTGTGTTAAGCAATCATTTTGGATTCTTTCTGTTTGCCGTTATTTTATTTTGGCTCAAAACATATGCAGCTTATGTAACGGAATTTAATTTAGGAATTTCAAACACAATCCAAAAATTCTTGCTGTTTTTCAACCCACTTAGTTCAGCAGTTCTATTTTTAGGACTTGCATTATTTGCAAAAGGGAAACGATCTTATATTTGGTTAATTGTTATCAACTTGTTATTGTCGATTCTTTTATACGCAAACGTCGTATACTATCGCTTTTTCAGTGACTTTATTACGTTCCCGACATTAACACAAACGAATAACTTTGGAGATTTAGGTGGTAGTATTATTGCGTTGTTACATCTTTATGATCCGCTATACTTCTTAGATACAATTATTTTAATTGTGTTAGTAGCAACGAAATTTGTAAATCCAAAACCAATTCGTGTTGCGAAACATAAATTATCTTTAGTATTTGTAGCAGGTATTTTATTATTCAGTGTTAACTTAGGACTTGCAGAATCTGACCGTCCTGAATTATTAACAAGAACATTCGATCGTAATTATATTGTGAAATATTTAGGGGCATATAACTATACAATTTATGATGGAATTCAAAGTGCGAAAGCATCAACAGAACGAGCATTAGCTGATGGAGATAATATGACAGAAGTAAGAAATTATTTGACATCAACTTACGCTAGTCCAAACCCTGAGTATTTCGGTAAAGGAAAGGGAATGAACGTAATCTATATTCATTTAGAGTCATTCCAAAACTTCTTAATTGACTATAAATTAAATGGTCAAGAAGTAACGCCGTTCTTAAACTCATTTACAAAAGATGCGAATACGCTTTACTTTGATAACTTCTTCCATCAAACAGGGCAAGGGAAAACGTCTGATGCGGAGTTTATGTTAGAGAATTCTATGTTTGGTTTACCACAAGGATCTGTATTTACAACGAAATCTCATAATACGTATCAATCAGCACCAGCTATTTTAGGGCAACAAGGATACACATCAGCAGTATTCCACGGTAACTATAAAACATTCTGGAACCGTGACGATATTTATAAATCATTTGGTTTTAATAAATTCTTTGATGCTTCATACTATGATATGAACGAAAAAGATGTAGTAAACTATGGATTAAAAGATAAACCATTCTTTAATGAATCCATTCCGTTATTAGAAACATTGAAACAACCGTTCTATACGAAGTTTATTACGTTATCGAATCACTTCCCGTATCCAATTGATAAAGAGGAAGCGACAATTGAACCAGCGAACACAGGTGACTCGTCTGTAGATACGTATTTCCAAACAGCACGTTATTTAGACGAATCTGTAAAAGGTTTCATCGATTACTTGAAACAATCTGGTTTATACGATAATTCTATTATCGTTATGTACGGAGACCATTACGGTATTTCAGATAATCATAACGCAGCAATGTCAAAAGTAATGGGTAAAGAAATTAACTCGTTTGAAAATGCACAGTTACAGCGTGTACCTTTAATCGTTCGTGTACCAGGTGTGAAAGGTGGCGTACAACATCAATACGGTGGTGAAATTGATGTTCTTCCAACTCTTTTACACTTACTTGGAACAGATACAAAAGATTATGTTCAATTTGGTTCAGATTTATTATCACCAGATCATAAACAAGTCGTTGCGTTCCGTAATGGTAACTACGTAAGTCCAACAGTTACTGCATTAAACGGCAAATACTATGATACAACGACTGGAAAACCAGTAGAATTTACAGATGAAATAAAACAAAATGAACAAATGGTTCAAAAATCGTTAAAATACTCTGACCAAGTCGTGAATGGTGACTTATTACGATTCTACACACCGGAAGGATTTACACCGGTTGATCGTTCAAAGTACAACTATAACCATCGTGATAAAAATAAAACGAAGGTAAAGACGACTGAAGATGGGGAAACGAAATAAATATTAAAAAGCGCTACTCATATGAGTGGCGCTTTTGTTTATAAATAGAACGTTGTTATTATATAGAAACATCTTTAGTCTTTTGTTTCATCTTTCCAAAGAACACTACACCAGCAATGACAATAATGATGAATGCCCATTTAATGAAAGGGTTACTTTCGAAAAATGCAGTGAACCACTTTTCATCCACAATCATTTTCGCGGCAGTATAAGCTAAAACAGCTGCTCCAATTGTAATAATGATAGGATAACGGTCGACCCATTTTAAAATTAATCTACTGCCCCAAACTACTACTGGAATTGAAACCAATAGCCCAATGATTACTAAAGAAAAGTTGCCATGCGCAGCTCCAGCAACAGCGAGGACATTATCAATGCCCATTAATGCATCAGCAATGATAATGGTTTTAATAGCAGACCAAAAACCTTCTTCTGCTTTAATATCATGATCTTTGCCTTCAGCAATTAATTTGTAAGCGATCCATATAAGAAGTACACCACCAATTAGAAGTAACCCTGGTATTTTTAACAACCAAACGACAACTAAAGTAGCGAGAGCTCTAATCGCGATTGCCCCGATAGTTCCCCATATAATTACTTTCTTTTGTTGATCTTTCGGTAATCGTCTTGCTGCTAATCCAATTACAATGGCATTATCACCGGCTAGCACTAAATCAATTACAATAATGGCAAGCAAGGCTGACAAATATTCGGCTGAAAGAAAATCCATATACACATCACTCCTTAAGAGTAATATGTGCTAAAGTGTTGATAATATAAAAAATAGGATTGAATTTGTATATTCAATCCATAATTACCATTTTTGAATTTTTTTTACCCCAAGCTTTATGATTTCGGTTTGGGTAATGAGTTGCTTCCCAGACCCAAATAGGATAGTTACCTTCGTAATGAGGCAATCTTGTTTTAGCAACGCGCACCATCCAGTCATATGAATATAAATCGTCTTGATCAATGAATTTTTTATTACCTTCTAAATAACCAACTTTCTTAAATTGCTTCCAAGCTTCTTCAGTTTGTACTGTATAAACGATCATATGGCACCTACTTATTTAAACTAGATTATAGTATAACATGTGATTTTTTTAAGTTAAATTCATGTGATTTTGAATTTTTATTAATATTAGAGAAGGGGGAGTTTGAGCGGAATATACGAGGAATAATTCTAAAACGATAAAAAGACTTGATTCCTAAATAAAGGAAATCAAGTCTTTTTCATTACATACGATTATCATGCCAGAAGTTTAATGGGAAGTGTTCGTTCTCACTATAGGCTTCTAATTCATATCCTTTTTCTTTCAGTCCTTTAATAATACCAGGTACTGCTTTTACGGATTGTGGGTGAATATCGTGCATAAGGATAACTTCTGTTGGCTTGTTAGCGCCATTTAGAACGTTTTCTACAATTTTAGCTGATGCAGCATCAACCTGCATTTTGTTATACTTCCAGTCTAAAGAATCGATTGTCCAATCCCAAACTTTTAAGCCATTCTCAACAACTTTGTTGCGAAGAGCCTCATTTAATCCTGGCATTGATCCGTAAGACGGACGAGTTAATACTGGTGATTTGCCTAAAACGCCAGCGATTAAGCCTTGATCTTCCTTCATCTCATCTACATAATGACCTTCTGTGTAAAGCTTCTTGTAGTTATGAGTCATACTGTGCATCCCAACGTAGTGGCCTTCAGCATCTTCACGTTTTACAAGATCAGGGAAAGCTTTTACATTTGAACCAATAAGGAAGAATGTTGCTTTTGCATTTTCTCTCTTTAACATATCTAAAAGCTCAGCTGTGTATTTTCCAGGACCATCATCAAATGTTAAGTAAGCTACTTTTCTAACTTGCCCATTATATTGTTTTGGAGCTTCTTTCGGTGCAAGAGATGATTGAATTTCACTTACAAGTTGAACAGATTTTGCTTCATCCTCTGTACTCGCTAGAGCAGTATGTGCTGATCCTAAGGCCGCTTCGTATGTAAATAATACCCCCGCGCAAATCAACATAGTCCTTTTCACTAAAGTTGTCATTCGAATTCCATTGTGCATAATTTTCCTTCTCTCTATAAAAGTTCTACTCTACTATATTAGCAATTATAGGGAGGTAATTGCAAAAAAACTTTTTTACAAGAGCAAAAAAGTTTGTCCAAAAGTATGCAAGATTTCAATATTTTGCTGGTTTACTAAAATGAAACAAGGATGGAATGAAAATGCATGTAGTTTGTTGCTATATATAATAAACCCAATGAGTGAGTTATACAGAGAATGCTGACGAAGAGTGTGCCTGTTGCATTAAAACGCATCTACAAAATTTCACATACCGTATTTTGAAAAATAAATATAGGAAAACCAAAAAGTAATGTAGAATATATCGTACATACATATATGAAGTCAACAGAAAAGATAAAGAGGTGGGCATATGTTACTTGAAGAAGTAATGCAGCAACTAGAGGAATACGGAACAGAACAGAATCGTAAAACGTATAAAAACCACGGAGCGAAAGAGCCACTATTCGGAGTTAGTTTTGCTAATTTAAAATTGTTAAAAAAGAAAATAAAAAAAGATCATGATTTAGCAATTTTATTATGGGAAACAAAAAATATGGATGCAATGACATTAGCAACAATGATTTTAGATCCAAAGAAAGTTACGACAGAACTGCTAAATAAATGGGTACAGGAAGTTGATTATTATTGTTTAATGGATGTTTTAATGACGGCTATTTGTACGTCGCCAATCGCGATAGAAAAAATGGAAGAATGGACAAAGTGTGATGATGAATGGATTGGAAGAGCAGGCTGGTCTTTATTAGCAAATATAGCGATGAAAAATAAAACGTTACAAGACGATTTCTTCTCTCCGTATTTAGAAGAAATTAAAGTAAATATACATAATGAAAAAAATAGAAAAAAAGAAGCGATGAATCGTGCTTTAATCGCGATAGGAATTCGTAATGAAGACTTAGAGCAAGCAGCGATTGAAATTGCACGTGAAATTGGAAAAGTACACGTTGATCACGGGGCAACGTCATGCAAAACACCAGACGCAGAGCCGTATATAAAAAAAGCGAGAGAAAGAGCTGAAAAAAAGAAAGTGAAATAAGAAAAGAGGAACGGTTATGAAAGCAATGGAAGCGGCAAAAAGCATCATTACATCACAATTTCCGGATTGTGATGTAGCTTTACTTGGAGGAAGTGTTGCAAGGGGAGAAGCGACAAAAACATCTGATTTGGACATTGTAATAGTTGATCAAAGTTTAATGTCTTGTTATCGAGAATCTTTCTATAGTAATGGGTGGCCAGTTGAGGTATTTGTACATAATTTTGAAACGTTAAAAACCTTCTTTAAAATAGATTGTGACCGCGGAAGACCTTCGTTACCACAATTAGTTGCAGAAGGTATTGTATTAAAAGGGGAAAATGAAATTGTTGAGAAATTAAAAAGCGAAGCGAATGAGTTACTAAATAAAGGGCCAGCTAAATGGACGGAAGAAATGATGGAGCAGAAGCGTTATTTTATTACAGATACTTTGGATGATTTTATTGGTGCATCAAAAAGAGAAGAAGAGTTGTTTATCGCGAATTTATTAGCTGATTTATTACATGAATATGTATTAAGAGTAAATGGTAAATGGCTTGGAAGTTCAAAATGGTTTATAAGGGTACTTAGAAGATATGATGAACAATACGCAGATCAATTTGTAACAGCATTCGATCATTTTTATAAAACAGGAGAGAAAAGAAAATTAATTACTTTTGTAGAAAAAACGTTAGAACAGTATGGAGGAAGAATGTTCGAAGGGTTTTCTATAGGAAAGTAAAAGGGGGATAATACAATGAATATACCATTCGTTCAATTAAGAGAACTGACACTAGATGATGTAGAAGACCGATATCAATGGTCATTAGATACAAAAGTAACAAAACATTTAGTTGTACCAGATCAATATCCACCGTTCACTCGTGAAGATACAAAAAAATGGATTGAAGCATGTATAAATCGAAAAAATGGTTATGAACAAAGAGCAATCACTACAGAGAACGGCATACATATTGGATGGGTAGATCTTAAAAACTTTGATAAAACAAATAAAAATGCAGAATTGGGAATCGCGATTGGTAATAAAGAATACTGGGGTAAAGGGTATGGAATAGCAGCCCTATATAGTATGTTACATATAGCATTCTTTGAATTTGAATTAGAAAAAGTATGGCTACGTGTAGATGAAGATAATTTTCAAGCTAGAAAGAGCTATGAAAAGGCTGGTTTTGTATGCGAAGGGTTAATGAGAAATGATCGATTACGTAAAGGTCAGTTCATTCATCGCTATCGTTATAGTATGTTAAGAGAAGAATATCAATCTTTAATTAGTAGCTTATAAAAATATTATGTTAATTAAAAGGGGATAGAGAAATATGATTCGATTACTTACGAAAGAAGATGCAAAAAAATATTGGGACTTACGGTTACAAGCATTACAAGTAAACCCTGAGGCATTTGTAACAACTTATGAAGAGGCGATTCGTCAGGAAAATCCTATTAAGCGAGTGGAAAGTAATTTATCAGCTGCTACTAGTTGTACATTTGGTGCTTTTAATGAAGAGAATCAATTAGTTGGAGTTGTCACTTTACTAACAGAAGAGAAAGAGGCGTATAAACATAAAGGGCATATCGTTGCGATGTATGTAGATGCAAGCAATCGAAGAAGTGGCCTTGCACGTGAGTTAATACGTAAGGCAATTGAAAGAGCAAGAGAAATGGACTTGGAACAATTGACATTAGGTGTTGTTTCCACAAATGAGCCAGCAAAAAAGTTGTATGAATCTATGGGCTTTAAAACGTATGGGATTGAAAAAAGAGCTATAAAGATGAATGGTGTGTATAGTGATGATGAACATATGGTGTTGTTCTTGTAAGGGGGGAGTTTCATATGAAAGATCTACTTTTGCAAAGAAATATGAACCCGCAAGTTGCGATTTTGTATGCGACGGTTACGGATACATTTAAACGACTGCAAAAGTTAGTAGAAGGTACTGATGAGAAAGAACTGTCATTTAAAGGGACAGAAAATAATGAAAATAGTATTGGACAACTACTTCAACATTTAGCAGTTGTCGATTTACATTGGGTGTACCGATTAAAAGGGGAAGCAATTCCGCTCGCACTTGAAAATATATATGGACCTATGTTAAATGAAGCAGGAGAGCTGCCAAGTTTAAGAAAACAGACGTTGCAACAATTAATGCAAAATTATGAAGTTGTGCAACATATGTTTTATGAGGAATGTATGAAACTAACAGAAAATGATTTAACACGAGAAGTTTTTTATGAAAAGGGAGAAAATGCGACTATAAGGTGGGGGATATGGCACATAGCTGATCATAATCGGTACCATCAAGCTCATATTAGTCAGTTAAGAAAACTATATAGAGCTAGATACACGCGAGATGAAAAGTTTGAATTTTAATTATATTTAAATTGTTGTATAGTAGTAAGAAGAAACTGAACAAGGGGTTTTATAATGAAAGCTATAGCAGTAGGGATATTGGCATCATTTTTCTTTGCCTTTACCTTCGTTTTAAACCGGGCGATGGACTTAGAAGGTGGAAGCTGGATTTGGAGTGCATCATTACGGTACTACTTTATGGTTCCGATGCTTTTACTTATTGTCATGTATAGAGGAAACTTAAAGCAACTCTTTCAATATATGAAAAACAATCCGAAAGAATGGTTAGTTTGGAGTATCGTTGGATTTGGTCTCTTCTATGCACCACTTAGTTTTGCCGGAGCTTTTGGACCTGGTTGGCTCGTTGCATCAACATGGCAAATTACAATCGTCGCAGGGATTTTATTAACACCATTTTTTGCGGTAGATCCATTACATAAAAAACTCCCAATGAAGGAATTAGTTATGTCGGGTATTATTTTATGCGGTGTTGTACTTATGCAAGTAGAACATGCTTCTTCATTAGGAATTCGTGAAACTGTTTTATGTGTCGTTCCTGTACTTATTGCAGCGTTTGCGTATCCTCTTGGAAATCGAAAAATGATGCAAGTTTGTAAAGGGGAGTTAGATGTATTCCAGCGAGTTCTCGGTATGACTTTAGCCAGTTTACCATTTTGGTTTTTACTATCTGGTTATGAAGTATCAACAGGCGGACTACCGTCAAGTAGTCAAGTTTTTCAATGTTTTATTGTAGCAGTTAGTTCTGGCTTAATCGCAACGGTATTATTCTTCTTTGCGACAGATCTTGTAAAAGATGATCCACAAAAACTAGCAACAGTGGAAGCGACTCAGTCCAGTGAGGTTTTATTTGCGCTAGTAGGAGAACTTATCTTGTTATCTGCACCAATTCCGTCATCTTTATCTTGGATTGGTATGAGCCTCGTTATTATCGGAATGATACTACATAGTTATGTAGCGGTCGTTGTGAAGAAAGAAGAAAAAATAACTGCGTGATGAGATTAGCTCTTTATATAAAGAGCTAATCTTTTTTCATAGAAAGGAATGATGATATGAATTTGCAATGTGTTAAACAAATTGAGAAAGATCCCATATTAAATGTACTACTGTATGCAGTCGGCCCAAGTGAATCTAGCAAAAAGAAAGCAGTTTTATTTTATGAAAGCAATAAAGGGACTTTGCATAAATATGAGGAAAAGGCTTGCATAGGTATTGAAATAACCGGAGCAAATAAAGCGAGAATATGCCACATAGCAGTGGTACCGCAATATCGTCATAAAGGAATAGCGGTGCAAATGATAAAGGAAATAGTAAGAATGTATCAATTGACGTATCTAGAGGCAGAGACAGACGCTGAGGCAGTAAAATTTTATAAGAAAATGGGTTTTCAGATTCAAAGTTTAGGAGAAAAATATCCGGGGATTGAAAGGTTTCATTGTTATTTGGAAAAATAGTACGAAAATATGCAAATATATATTGTGTTTAGTTTGAAAAAAGTAACATTTACATTATATAATAAAGGTATCTGGAAAAATATAGATAATGGAAATTAGGTGTATAACACATGAGAATGGATAAAAGTAAATTTATAAAAATTGCTACTTCAATAGGGGTATCATCTTTTTTATTAACTGGATGTGGTGATTATGAAGAAGATACTGCTCAACAAGAAAGTACTGCTGTTAAAACAGATGGTGCAAAACAGGGAAATGAACAAGAAACATTAAATTGCGATGATAAAACGCCTACTAATGAAAATGTAGAAAATGATGAGTTATGTAAGGAAATGAATCCATCATTTTCATCGTATCATGAAAATTCACATTTACCGATACTTCCATTCGTAGCAGGATATTTATTAGCAAGCAGAACTTCAAATATGAATTATACAGCAAAACCAAATATAATGAAGAAACCGTATGCAAATAATATTATTCCATATCGTGAGAAAGACCAAAGTAGAACTGGTGGCAGCGGTGGAGGAGGATACTACGGTGGAACTAACAGCAACAACAATAATTCTTCTAATAAAGTGGATTTAAATAAACAACAGCCAAATTCCTCAAATAAAGCGACGCCAGATACAAATACGCCAAAATCATCTACGACACAAACGCCAAAAGTGAATTCAGGTTCAAGTGGAATTGGGAACGCAAAAGCGCCAGCCGGATCATAACACGAAAGGATAATAGAATCATGTATACAGAACAAGAGCAGAAAGAGTATATGAAAGTATGGTTTTCACTAGCGGAAGAGGCTGGTCGGAATGGATTTACTTGGCCGAGTCTATTAGAAAATGAAGAATGGAATCAATATATGGCAACAGGTATGTATCGTATGCCTGTAAACACATATACTGCTATTTCGAAAGCAACAGAAGAAATTATGTACGTGTTATATAGAACGTATCAATATATTCTCAATACGGCAGAAGATTTTCAAACACTAGGATTTCCTGCTGAAACATGGGAAATTGCGAGAATGAAACACACTGGTTTGTTTTCATATTTTACGAGATTTGACTTTATCGTAAATGGTGAAGATATAAAGTTAATAGAAGTAAATTGTGATACACCAACAGGTTATTTAGAGCCATCTGTCGCAAATGAAGTGTTGTGCCGTTATCACGATGTAAATCACCCAAATCATATAGAAGAGCATATTGTGCAGGCGTGGGAACAAATTAAACATGACTATAGTATAGATCCTAGAGAAACGATTTATTTTACGAGTTATGATTGGCATGATGAAGACCATCAAACGGTTCAATTTTTAAGAAGTTATTGTTTAGATCAGTCAACGGATTATATAGGTATACAAGATATTGTCGTTGCAGATGATGGTATATATACGCAAAATGGTGAACGAATTCATTATTTATATAGACTATATCCAATTGAATATTTAGTTTCAGATGCTGATAAAAACGGGAAAAGAATTGGACTCCAGTTTTTAGATCATATTGCGCAAGGTAGAGTGAAAATCATTAATCCACCAGCTGCTTTTCTTATGCAAAATAAAAGTGTACTCGCATTAATATGGCAACTTTACGAAGAGGAAGTTTTCTTTGAGGAAGAGGAGCGAGGAATCATTCAGAACTACTTTTTACCGACATATTTTACAAATAAACCGTTTATAGAACGAAATGAATCATATGTATCTAAACCTTTATACGGCCGTGAAGGCGGAGGAGTATCTATATACGAAAATAATGAACTATTAGCTGAAGATAAAACAGAGTATTACTTTGAACAGCGGAAAATATATCAGCAATACATAGAAATGCCTGACTATACAATTGACACATGGGACGGTCTGTATACTGGTAAACTATTAATTGGTTCACACTGTATTAGCGGGAGAGCTGCTGGTTTATTTTTACGTGTAGGTGAGAAAATAACGGGAAACTTATCGATGTTTACTGGAGTTACAATTGAAGGATAAATGGAACAAAGAGCTCATCATTTTTGATGGGCTCTTTCGTTTAAATATATTGTTTTTATTGCTGTGATGTAACGCCTTCATGTTGCTTCTTTTGTTATATAAAACTAATTTATTACCATTTTTTGTGTAGATAAAAATGATTAAGTTAAAAATTAAGAAAAATATGATAATATATGTATGTAGTAGTTTAAAACAAAATGGGGGAACAATCGTGAAAATGAATGAAATAGTGGCAAGTACGCCATTGCCAAATACAATTAAAACAATTATAAATGATTTAAGAAAATTAGGATTAGAAAAAGGAATGACAGTTATTGTACATTCTTCGTTAAGTTCCATAGGCTGGGTATCTGGAGGCGCAGTTGCAGTAGTAGAGGCGTTAATGAATGTTATTACAGAAGAGGGAACGATCATTATGCCAACTCAATCTTCGGATTTATCTGATCCGAAACATTGGTCAAGACCACCTGTACCTGAAGAATGGTGGCAAATTATTCGGGATAACGTCCCAGCATTTGAGCCACATATAACGCCAACAAGGGCAATGGGAAAAGTAGTTGAATGTTTTCGTACATATCCGAATGTAGTACGTAGTAACCATCCATTAGGAAGTTTTGCTGCATGGGGAAGACATGCAGAAGAAATAACGATGAATCAGTCACTATCAATGAGTTTAGGAGAAGAATCTCCATTAAGAAAAATATACGATTTAGACGGATACATATTATTAATTGGTGTTGGATATGATTCCAATACTTCTGTACATTTATCAGAAGTACGTTCTGGTGCGTGTGAGTTAATAAAAGTAGGGGCACCCATTATAGAAAATGGTGAAAGAGTGTGGAAAGAATTTGTTGATATGGATTACGATTCTGACAAATTTGTAGAAATTGGTGTGGAATTTGAGCAAAAGGGAACTGTGAAAATAGGGAAAATAGGAAACGCAAAGTGCCGTCTTATGAAACAACGTGATATAGTTGATTTTGGAACAGAATGGTTTCGTAAGAAAAATTAGTAAGGGATGGTTACAATGAAGGGGAAAAAGGTATTAATTACAAGCGGTGGTTGTTTAGAAAAATGGGATCAAGTTCGTGGTCATACGAATATGGCAAAAGGAACAATTGGAAGAACAATCGCCGAAGAACTTATAAGTAAAGGGGCCTATGTTATATATTTACATGGTTATTTTGCGGAGAAACCGAATGATATAAACAATCAATTAGAATTACACCCATTTGAAGGAATTGTTGATTTACAAGATAAAATGAAGAGTATAATTACGCACGAAAAGGTCGATGCAGTCATTATGGCAGCGGCTGGATCTGATTGGATTGTGGACAAGATTTGTGATCAAGAGGGCAATGTTCTTGATATGAATGGAAAAATCTCAAGTGATATAGCGCCAATTATACATTTTCAAAAGGCACCGAAAGTATTAAAACAAATAAAAGAGTGGGATCCAGAAACTGTACTCGTTGGCTTTAAACTTGAAAGTGACGTAAATAAAGAAGAACTGTTTGAAAGAGCGAAAAATAGAATGGAAGAAGCGAAGGCGAGTGTAATGATTGCAAATTCACCACATTCTTTATATTCGCGCGGAGCAATGCACTACGTAATTGGACAAGACGGTAAAGGGCAGTTCTGTAATGGAAAAGATGAAACAGCGAAAGAAATTGTCAAAAGGTTAGAAGTACTATGTAATCGCGTTACTGCTTCATAATTTTAAGTATTTGGATAAGAGTGAATCCGCATAGTATATATTGGTAAGCGAAACTTTAATTTATGGGAATTTTACTTTTGCACAAACGTTAACCATTCAATATGGATACATAGAATAATTGGTGAGGAGTGAATTCTATGGAACATTTATTAAAGCAAGCTATTAAACTCCGGAAAGAAAAGAAATATGCGCAGTCTAAAGAGATACTCATCGGATTAACAAACTTTACGAGGGATGCAGAAGTACTTTATCAATGTGCCTGGATACATGATGTAATGGGTCTTGAAACAGAAGCTATGCCGTATTATGAACAGGCAATTGCAAACGGTCTTGAAGGGGAGTCACTTTGCGGCGCATATATCGGTCTTGGTAGTACATATCGTTGTATAGGCGAGTATGATAAAGCAATTACTGTTTTAGAAACAGGTTTGCAGCAGTTTCCAGATAATGATGTGATGAAAGTATTTTTGTCATTAGCGAAATATAACGTAAACGATCATGAATCCGCGATGAAATTATTACTTGAAACAGTCGTAAAAGTAGAAGAAGTTAAAGAGTTTGAACGGGCTATTTCATTTTATAAAGACCATTTAAACGAGGTTTTTAAATAGAGGAGTGAAAGTATGAGTGTCACACTTTCGCGAAGGCGAAAAGGTATATGGATTGGACTCGTATCTTTAATCTTATTATCAAACTATTTATTGTATGCTCTTCCGATTGTACCAGCTACTCCGAAAGAAGTTGTTCTTGGGTCATTATTAGATTGTATGTTTGTAATTCCGGTCATTACGTATTTCTTTATTATTCGAAAAAGATACTCGTTAACGTATATATTCCCTGTCGTAATAGCTGGTTATATATTTGCAAGATTTATTATTCCAAGCGACTATTTACAAGCTTTTTCATACGTTTCTTATATTATAGTTGCAGGAGAAATTGCTTTTGTATGTGTAGAGTCATTCCTTCTATATAAAATTGTTAGAAAGCTTCCTAACATAATAAAAAAATATAAAGAATATAAAAGTGAGTATTCTTCATTTTCTTATGCAATTGATGCTGCGTTTGACGCTGCTATGAAAAGAAATAAATTAGTAGATATTATTGTAACAGAGTGTAAGTTAATCTATTATGCATTTTTATCGTGGCGTGAAAAAGTACCAGAAGGTGAATACGTATACTCATATCACAAAAAGACTGGCGCAATAGGTGTATATATTATGATCATCCATGCGACCTTAATAGAAAGTATCGGCTTTCATTATTTGTTTCATCAATGGAATCCAGTTGTAGCATGGGTGTTACTTATTTTAAACGTATATGCAATGTTTCATTTTTTTGCTGAAATACAAGCAATGCGTAAAAATCCAATTATTGTTACAGAAAAAAAGATAATCATTCAAATCGGATTAGGAAAGAAAATTATTATACCTTTTACACAAATTGATAAGATTACGTTCTATAAAGGAGAACTTTTAAAGAAAGAGAAAGAGGTTCTTGACGCAACGGTGATGGAATTTATAAAGGAACCTCCAACATTTGAAATTATACTTAAAGAGCCGGCGAAAGTACAATTGTTATATGGGTTTTCTAAAACAGTAAGTCGTGTTCACTTAAATGTTGATGAGGAACGGAATTTTTATGATGTGATGACGGAGAAATTGAACCATGAATAATGCTACTAATTTTCATCGTACGTTTGGTGTGTATGGCATTTGTATCGAAAACAATAACATATTAGTAATAGATAAAATTAAAGGTCCATATAAGAACAGATATGATCTACCTGGAGGGAGCTTAAATGAAGAGGAGTCGTTGTTATCGGCACTCCATAGGGAATGTAAAGAAGAAACTGGATTAGAAGTAAAGGTTATAAAGCAAGTAGGTACGGTTGATTTTCAATACCCTTCAAAGTTTAAAGATTATACACATGTACACCATATTGCAGTTTTGTATGATGTTGAAAAGAGTGCAGGGAAAATCATAGTACCAAAACAATTTGAAGGTCAAGATTCTTTAGGAGCGAGATGGGTTTCTATAGAAAGCATTACAGAAGACAATTCATCTCCACTTGTATGTAGTGCAGTAGAATGGCTGAAAACAAATGAGCTTCCATTAGAAGTGAAAAAATATGAAGCATGGACAGTGAAAAACTCCTTCTAAAATAAGAAGGAGTTTTATTGTGTACTTGGAGACCAAATACTTCTTTATGACTATATAAACCGATATAATAAAGCTAGAAATAGCATAAGGGGAAACAAAGAATGAATAAATTACTAACATCCAAAAGTGAAATTATAGAAAGAAAAATACGATATGACTCGACAACAGTAGAACACACTTGTTTATTACTTGAAAAGCAGTTGCGAAGTATCGTGTTATTTCATGAGGTTCAGTATTCATTTACGATGAATACACATGATTCAAGTTTAACAATCCCGAAAGGCAGTTACACCATTGCATACTACTGGGAGGATCGTCCGTACAATTTATACATATGGAGAGATAAGGATGGAATGTATGTAGGCTCTTATTTTAATGTTGTAAAAAATACGCAAATAACAGATGAACTAGTGTCATTTGAAGATTTAATTATTGATATTTTGGTACTTCCAAGTGGAGAATATTTTATTTTAGATGAGGATGAGTTGCCTGAGTCTTTAGAGGAGTTTGAGGATGGTTATGTGAATGAAGCTCTTAATGTATTAGAGGAAATAATTCAAAAGACCCTTCCTCAAATGATTGTAGAAACAGAAAGAGTGAGGTTAAACTAAAGTGTAATCGATTTGAAAATAGAATACGTGTTTAATGAAATTGAGTAGTCTCAAGTTATATAATCTAACTTTTTTGATAAGTCTAAGGTTAGATGTATATTTCTTGGGATTACTCTTTTTTGTAGAAATTAATGTTGACTGAATATAGTTCAGTCATTTATGATTGAATCAGATTCAGTCGAGGACAAAATTAGTAGGAGATGACCTATGAAAAGAATATCAAAAGAACCAGATATAAGACGACAAGAGTTAATGGATATTGGCTTTGAACTATATTTGAAAAATGGTATGAAAGGATTTGGCATAAAAGATGTTGTGAATCATGCAGGTGTAGCAACAGGCTTATTTTATTATTACTTCAAGTCTAAAGATAACTTTGTTGATGAAGTTTTAAATGATTTTATTGTGAAAAATATGGAGTTAATCGAAGAAGTACTAATTTCAAATGAACGGTCTGTCATGCAAAAGATGGAAGATTCTCTAAATATATTTTGGACATTTATTGAAAAATTAGCGCCTTATAAAAATGTGAGTTCTTTTCAGACAGAACAACATTTTCAACTGGAACAGAAATTATTCACGCGAATTCAGCCATTAATTCGACAAGTGATTGAAGAAGGGATGAAAACGGGGATTTTTAATACTGATAACTCATTACTAGCTTCAGGTTTTATTTTATACGGTCTTAGCAGTGTTGCTCATTCAGAGGTGAATTTGAATTTAGATACGAAGCAAGAAATGGTTAATTTAGTATTAAATACACTACGATATGATCAAAGAGAAGGAGAATATATATGAAGATTATGATCGATGGAAACAATATTTCGAATGAACAACTTACAAAATGGAAAAGAGAACGTATTAAAAAAGTTTTAAATACATTAGGACATAAAGAGCAAGAATTAAATGATACAGACGTTATGATAAAAAAACTAACGGAACTAAAATTAAATTATTCATACGATGAAATGTATGATAAGTTGAAGTCTAAACTTAAATTAAGTGAAATGGGTATGCGTATCGCTACAGTTTTATCTGGTAATAGACGGAAATTTTCAAAAACAAGTATTTATTTAGATGGGATTACAGCAGAAGAAGCGATAAATGGGATTGACAGTTTTATGCTTGAACAATCACGTGAAAATAATCAGGTGAACTTGTCAGCTTGTCCTGATCACTATGTACTAAGACCGTTTGGGGAAAATGAATTAGAAGTTATCGAAACAACTGGTAATTCTCCATTTCCAGTTCAATTTTTTATTGTTTTTGGTGACGAAACGGGATTGAAGACACCTAGAGATAAGTCTTATCAATACCAATCAACAGGTGTTGCACGTATGAAAGATGGTACTACTATTGGTGGAGTTCGACATCAATTCAAAGATACAGATACTGGTATAGAAGTAAGTCTAGTTGTAGAGTTTCCAGCACTTTGTCCTAATAGCCTTATTAAATCGCACCAAATGCATTTGGCATGTGAGTTTTCTTATTGGTTACAGTGGATTAAGAACCATAAAAAATAAATAACAATAAGGATGTTCAAACGAACCATATGTATTTTTTAACAAAACCTAGTTGACTTATCGGAAATATTTGTATAATATGTACTTAATTCTATTACGTATTGCTGATTGGAGAAACCAAAGGCATTTTATCTATTGATAAAATGCCTTTGGTTTTTTTATTGCATAAATACTGAATCGGTTCATTTAGATGAATCATTTCAAGGAGGCGAAGAAGTGACTGTTTCAATTGATGGAGTATCAAAATATTTTTCGAAACAAACTCGTACTGTTCAAGTATTAGAGAATATTAATTTTCAATTAGAGAAAGGGGATTTTGTTACAGTAATTGGTCCGAGTGGCTGCGGAAAAAGTACACTATTAAAAATTATTGCAGGCTTAGACAGCGATTTTGAAGGAGAAATCATTATTGACGGAGAGCGTATAACAAAACCGAGTAAGAAGCAAGGATTTATATTTCAAGAGCATCGATTGTTTCCGTGGCTTACAGTGGAAGAAAATATTGCGGCTGATTTGTCATTAAAAGATAAGTATGTGAAGGATAAGGTAAAGGAATGGGTTGAAATTGTTCGACTAGATGGTTTTGAAAAATCATATCCGAAAGAAATATCAGGCGGGATGTCACAACGTGTTGCGATTGCAAGAGCGTTGCTAAGAGATCCTAATGTATTATTACTTGATGAACCATTTGGAGCACTGGATGCATTTACCCGAAGTCATTTGCAAGAAGTACTGCTCAATATTTGGGAACAAAAAAAGACGACAATGATATTCGTTACACATGATATAGACGAAGCAATATACCTTTCAAACAGAATTGTCATCATGAGTGCAAAGCCTGGAAAAATACATAAAGTAATTGAAAATAATTTACCTTATCCGCGTAGTAAAACTTCGGAGTCATTCCAAGAAATTCGAAAGAAAGTATTACAGCAGTTTGAGTATGGAGAATTGATTCAAACAAGTTTATAGGGAGAGGGTGAGTATTTATGTATAAAAAATTTAAAGTTCTTTCTTTTGCATTAGCTATTTCTTTATTTTTATTCGGATGTGAGAAAAGTACAGCAAGTAGTAAGAAGGAAGATGTAACAGTACAAATTGGTATTCAGCAAGGATTAAGTCCACTATTACTCGCACAGAAAAAGGGATGGTTTGAAGAGGAGTTTAAAAAAGAAGGAGTTAAGGTGAAATGGACAGAATTCCAAAGCGGACCTCCTTATTTTGAGGCAATCGCATCAAATCGATTAGACTTTGGTGAAGTTGGCAATTCTCCAGTTATTTCCGCGCAAGCAGCAGGTATTGAATTTACCGAAATTGCTAATACAAGTTATGCGAGAAAAGGAACAGGGATTCTTGTACAAAAAGATAGCAAGATTACGAGTGTAAAAGATTTAAAAGGTAAAAAAATCGCAGTAGCAAAAGGAAGTAGCGCATTTAATTTATTGTATCGAGCGCTTGATAAAGAAGGTATCAATGCGAAAGATGTAAATGTCATTCAGTTACAACCAGATGAAGCGCAGCCAGCATTTGAATCAGGATCAGTAGATGCATGGGCAATTTGGGATCCTTTCATATCGTTACATACGGTAAATAAAGGAGCGAAGGTGATTACAGATGGTGAACAATTAAATGTATCTTCTCCAGAGTTTTTAATTGCGAGAACAAAATTTGCGAAAGAGCATCCAGAATTAGTGGAGAAATTCCTTAAAGTATATGAAAAAGCACGTGTATGGCAAGATGAAAACTTGGATGAAGCAATAAAAATATATACTTCTGCAAAGAAAATAGATGCAGATATTGTAAAAGAAGTGTTTAATCACGACAAACCCATCTTAGTTCCGGTAACGAAAGAAATAGTTGCAGAACAGCAACAGACAGCAGATTTTCAATATAAGCTTGGTTCTATAAAGAAAGAAATTAAGACAGATAAAGTTGTAGATAATTCTTTCGTAGAAAAAGCGTTAAAGGCGAAGTGAAAAGAGGTTGTATAAATTGGAGAATACGAAAGCGGTTATTAAAAGGGCGAGTATAACGATTGAGAAAAACAATGTAAAGAAAGTACAGAAGACGAATATCAAATTTTTGATAAGGGCAATTACTATACCGATTATTATATTAATAATTTGGCAATTGGCCGGCGTATTCGGTCTAGTTTCTAAAACAGTTTTACCAACGCCGCTAGATATATTTTTAGCTTTTCAAGAACTTATAAAAACAGGAGAGTTATTCGGTCATTTAAGTATTAGTGTATTCAGGGCTGCGGCTGGTTTCTTTATTGGCGGGAGTTTAGGGATTATTTTAGGAACAATTGTTGGATTTTCAACGAGAAGTGAGCAATATTTAGATCCGTCAGTACAAATGTTAAGAACTGTGCCTCACTTAGCTGTTGCACCGCTTTTCGTATTATGGTTCGGTTTTGGGGAAACATCAAAAGTGTTATTAATTGCAGATGGTGCATTTTTTCCTTTATACGTAAACGCGTTTCTAGGAATACGAGGTGTAGATTCAAAGTTATTTGATGTTGCGAGAGTGTTAGAGTTTAGTAAAAGAAAATTAATTACAAAATTAATTTTACCTGCCGCATTACCTAACCTTTTACTAGGAGCAAGATTATCATTAGGAGTTGCATGGGTGAGTTTAGTAGTCGCAGAACTTATGGGATCTACAGAAGGTATTGGCTATATGATAATGGATGCAAGGCAATTTTCAAATACAGATATCGTATTTGTTGGTATTATCATCTTTGCATTCGTTGGGAAGTTTTCGGATTCACTCGTACGTTTACTAGAAGTGAAGTTTTTAAGATGGCGAGATAATTTTAAAGGTGAGATAGGAAATTAACATATAAATTATTAGGGGTAATTTATATAGAGTAGTTTAGTGTACGTTTCAAAATAAATAAGGGGTGTGTAAAGGTATGGAATTATTATGGTTTATTCCGGCGTATGGAGATGGACGATATTTAGGAACGACAAAACGAGGAAGAGCAGCTGAGTATGGTTATTATAAACAAGTTGCACAGGCAGCTGATTATTTAGGATATACAGGTGTGTTACTTCCAACTGGCCAAGGTTGTGAAGATCCATGGGTATTAGCATCGGCACTTGCAGCTGAGACAGAAAAGCTAAAATTTTTAGTAGCAGTTAGACCGGGACTAATGTCACCGACAGTTGCAGCAAGGATGGCATCTACATTTGATAGAATTTCAGACGGGAGACTACTGATTAATGTAGTCGCTGGAGGAGATCCAGTTGAATTACAAGGAGATGGAGTGTATCTTGAGCATGATGAAAGATATGAAGCAGCTGATGAGTTTTTAAAAGTTTGGAAATCGACATTGAAAGGTGAAACCATTTCATTAGAAGGGAAACATATTAAAGTTACAGATAGTAAAGTTGTGTTCCCGCCAGTTCAAACGCCATATCCTCCTATATATTTTGGAGGATCATCCGATGCTGGAAAGGAAGTTGCGGCTGAACATAGTGATGTATATTTAACGTGGGGAGAACCGCCAGAGCAAGTGAAGGAGAAAATAGAGGAAGTAAGAAAGCTGGCAGAAGAGAAGGGGCGTTCAGTACGATTTGGCATCAGGTTACACGTAATTGTAAGAGAAACAGAAGAAGAAGCATGGGAAGAGGCAGAACGTTTAATTCAATATGTAGATAATGAGACAATTGAGCTTGCTCAAAAAACATTTGCAAGGTACGATTCAGTTGGTCAAAAACGAATGACACATTTAAATAAAGGAACAAGAGAGTCGTTAGAGATAAGTCCAAACTTATGGGCTGGTATAGGACTTGTAAGAGGTGGTGCAGGTACTGCACTTGTAGGAGATCCGCATACAGTAGCAGATAGAATAAAAGAATATGAAGCGTTAGGAATTGATACATTTGTATTATCGGGATATCCTCATTTAGAAGAGGCATATGAAGTGGCAGAACTGTTATTTCCTTTATTGAAGGAAGATAAGAAGCAAGAAAATAAAATTGTTGGTGAAATGATAGCTGATGCATATGCATTAAAAAAATAGTGAGAAAAAACCCGCAAGTAAATCACTTGCGGGTTTTCATCGTAAACTATCAGAAAATATGGTAAAATTAAATAGTAACTTAAGGTACGGTTGGTTGTTCAATTATCACTTCTCTAAGTAGGAGGGGGGTGATAATAAGTGAGTGAAATAGCGTTGTTACTGCAAGGTGGACTGTTTCTCGTTGCATTGTTAACATTCGTCGTCGTTTTAATAGACAAGCTCAAAAAATAACAACCCACCTATGCCAATAGAATGTGGGTTGTTTTGTTTGTAAGAAACAAATAGGATAAATGAACAATCCAATCTGCTAAGTTACGTGGACTAGTGTGTAGCCGCACACTAGTCTTTTTTATTTATATACAATTTATAATTGGTTTATGTGATTGTATTGTTCTTTTCATACTTATTATAACACAGTGTCTTTTCATCAAGAAAGGAGACCGTATGTTCTGTTTCTAATTAAATAGAAGGTGTGTTTTCTTTGAAGAGCCCGTCCATATACTGTTTTAAAGTTTGGACGTAAAATTCTTGCTTATTTACATTATTTACGCCGACAATTGGTGATGGAAGTTCATATCTCTTTTCGGATAAATGAACGACAACGTCAAAAATATCAAATAGACGAATGAAACAGAACAGGCCATCTTTATCACTTAATAAAATAAAGTAATGGTTTTCACTATTTGTATTTAATGTATTCCATAAAGAACTTTTGCTTAAATCACGAACAATGCTCTTTTCTTTTAATTCCATGAAGTCGGCATTCGATAGGATGCTAGAAATATCAATCGCATCTGGATCTTCAAAATAGCCATCGACTGCTTGTACAGCGAAAGTATAAGCCATTTTTAATACACTCATTTTATACTTACGGTTATCTAAAAGTAATTCACGTTGAATAGAGCTAGCTACTTTCGTTACACGTTCTTCTTTCCAGATTTCGTTATGTAGTGAGATATCGTGCTTTTTACATAGTTTCATAATTAATGCATTGGAATAAAGTATTTCGTCACTTACTTCAACAACATCTGTCTCAGCGGCCGCAAGTTCCTCACCATGCTCATTTGTATAGAGGGGGGAGTCAATCTGTTTTTTCATTTGCTCAATCTTAAATTGACTTAATTTATGCCGAATTAAGGGGCGATCAATATTTGTTGTCATTTGTTCATGACAAGTATCACAAATTGAGTTTGTGAAATAATATCCACATAATATTTCTGGGATGACATATTGTTCACTAAGTTCTTTCGTATCTTTTCTGCAAATGATGCATTGTGTCATTTTTATCACCTTTACCTGCAAATTTGTATGTAATCTCATTGTAGTGTATTTATTGGTATTTTGGAATATTGTAAAGGAAAATATTATGTGAAATTGTCACTTATTTTGGTACAATGAAGAGAAGTGCTAGTTTAAAGGAGGACGTTTTTTTGAAATCGAAAGTGCACTTTTGGACATTAGAAGTGCTAATGGTTGTAGCGATCATATTTATTTGCACAAAAATATCGTTTCTATTTCAACCGATTGGTATCTTCATATCAACGTTGTTTTTCCCAATCTTAATCGCGCTATTTTTATACTTCATATTTAATCCGGTATTAGTCTTTTTGGAGGATAAAAAAGTACCTAGAAATTTAGCGATTTTACTGTTATATCTTTTTATCATAACATTAACCGCGGTTGGAGTTGGGGTAGTAGTACCAACGATCTCCCAACAGCTAATGGATTTAGTGAAAAATATGCCAGGCTATATAAAAGAGGGAAAAGTATACATACAAGATTTATCCCATCATAGACTGTTTGAATGGTTATCTACACAAAACTATGTTTCCATTGAAACAATTGAAAAAAATGCAATTGAATACTTAAAGGATATACCAAACACCATTACGTCGAGTGCAACGGCTTTATTTGGTATTATAACGAATGTCGCATTAGTTATCTTTACAGTACCGTTCATTTTATTTTATATGTTTAAAGATGGACATGCGTTTCCAGGGAAAGCGGTTAGTCTATTACCTGAATCTTACCGTGAAGAAGGACTTCGTATCATTAAGGAAACGAACGAAACATTATCTGCTTATATTCAAGGGCAAGCGCTCGTTTGTATATTTGTAGGTGCTTTTACTTTTATCGGTTATTTAATTATCGATTTACCATACGCTTTTGTTTTAGGGATTATAGCAGCATTTACAAATATCATTCCTAACTTAGGTCCATTTATCGGTGCAGCGCCAGCTGTTATTGTAGGTCTGTTCGTATCTCCGATGCAAGCGTTGTACGTAATTATTATCGTAACAATTGTACAACAATTTGAAAGTAACATCATTTCACCGCGTATTATGAGTTCAAAATTAAATATCCATCCGTTAACAATTATTATTTTAATTTTAGGGGTAGGTAACTTTGCGGGAATTATCGGAATGATTTTGGCGGTGCCAGTTTATGCAGTAACGAAAACAGTTGTATCAAACTTAGTGAGATTGTTTAAGACGAAACGAAGTAATCGAAAATAGTATATGTTGAGAAAGATACACCACTTTTTAAGTGGTGTATCTTTGTTTATTAATCAATGTTAAAAAGTGTACGAATGCAATTTTATTATATATTTATTACATATCAAATAAAACGGTAAACTTGGATGATATAGCCCCAAATAAACTATGTGGAATCCCTCTGAACTATCCAAATCATTTCCTTACAACGTGCTATCAACATCATAATCGACTCCTTTCAGTTTTATATTTTTAAAGGATTATAGGTGAGTGTAGTATTTGCTTCTACGATCTCGAATTTCGTCCATAATCTTTTTGTATTGTTGCTCTTGTTTTAATTCATCTTCAGAAAAGATTTCTTTCTGGATTGTAATTGTTAAAAAGAAAAGGTGAAACTTCATGATACATTCCTCCTTTCGAAAGGAATTATAGATGGCTACAGTAGTGACTTTGACGTTCTTTTACATCTTCCATAGCTTTATTAATTTGATGGTCATGCAATATCTCACTGTCCGAGAACTTAGTTTTTTGAATCGTGATAGTTAAAAAGAATACTTTAAATTTCATTAGATAAAACCCCTTTATAAGTTTATTAGAAAAGACGGCTGTAATAAGAAGCTTGACGTTCTTTTACTTCGTCCATAATAGTTTGAATGTGTTGCTCACGCAAAATCTCTTTCTGTGAAAGTTTACGTTTTTGAATGGTGATAGTTAAAAAGAATGCTTTAAATTTCATTAGATAAAACCCCTTTATAAGTTTATTAGAAAAGACGGCTGTAATAAGAAGCTTGACGCTCTTTTACTTCGTCCATAATGGATTGAATGTGTTGCTCACGTAAAATTTCGTTGTGAGAAAGTTTACGTTTTTGAATGGTGATAGTTAAAAAGAATGCTTTAAATTTCATGAAGGTAGTTCTCCTTAAAAATATATTTTTAATACATATGCGTATAATATGAACTTTTAATGTCAGTCATTTTATCAGTCAGCTGTTTTATTTGTTGTTTACGACGGATCTCAGCTTCAGTTAAAGTGTTTTTCTGAAGTACAGTCGTAAAAAAGAAAATATGAAAAGTCATAAATGAATTCCTCCTTTCGAAAAGGAATTACATGTGATCACAATAAAGTGCTTGGCGCTCCTTAACATCATTCATAGCTTTTTCTATTTGCTCATTATGAAACATTTTATCTTTAGAAATTTTATTTCTTTGAATCGTAATACTTAAAAACAATACGCTAATAGTCATCGAATGTTGCTCCTTTCTTTAAAAAATAATATAAGAGACTAAAAAATCGCACAAAAAAGCCACAGGAAGATATAGTTCTCCTATGGCCAGGCGTGAAAAAGCCACAGGAAAGTATACGACCTCCTGTGGCGAATTTATGAATTAATCGAAATAATGTACGATTTTCAATTCTCCATTAGGGTGGTCGAATTCATATTGAATTGTCCAGAAAACACAGGTGCAGTTAACACTAAAGTTAAAGCATGTAATTGTAATTTCATCATTTCCTTCGACCTCCTTTTAGAATATTTTTCTTACGTTAGTAAGTATATACAATTAATGGATAATTGTAAACATAAAAAATGAAAATTTTAAATTTTGATTAAAATGCGTATATTTTAAAGGGTTTTGAGAAGGTGTATTGTAATTAACGAAATATCGATAAAAATGGGGGATGCTAAATGAAATATATGCATCGTAATGTAGTTGTTATGCTAACAATTTTTTTATTTATTACTGCTTGTTCTAGCGGAGAAAGGATAAAAGAAATATCCGATGTTGAACCTGGTGATTTTAAGAAATATGCGGGGACATACGTTGGGAATAACTCAGATGTAGTTGCAATTGTTAATCATTTACCCGGTGGTGAAACATTTCAAAGTGTAAGTTTAGAGAATGAAAGTATAAAGGTGAACTATGGTGCAAAAGGGAATGAACCCCTTACAGAAGATATGGTTGCGACGTATTGGTTTGATAGTAAAGATACGATGAAGAAGAATTTTCTCTTTAACGCTATTTATCTTGCAGTTTTAGTACCAAATGCAAAAAGTTATGAGTTTCAAGTAGAAAATAAAAAGTTTACGATAAAAAGGGAAGAAATACTATCAATCTTGCATGAAAAATTTGATGATTTTCCAAAAGAAAATGATATATGGGATAAAAAGAAAGTAGTAAAGTTTCTTAACGAAAATAACGAAGAAATTACAATGCTTATGAATGATAAAGAGTTTCGGAAATCTTTATTTACTAAATATCCAGTGCAGCAGTTGAAATGATGGGAGGAGAAAAGGTGGAGTTAGTATACAAAATTACTTATCATAGAATGAAGGATCATTATTTATATAAGCTAGTACAAGCAATTAGGTTCGTTAGTGAAGATGAATTGTGGAAAGAAAGAGCTTCTGTTAACTCAATTGGTGGAATCGTACTGCATATTTGTGAACATATACTGAGAAATACTAGTCGTTATAAAGATCCAAATATAGTTTTCGAAAAGGGAATCGAGGAGTATTTTCCAACAAAACGACAACGTACTGAAGTTTTGACAAAAACTGTTGAAGAAATATTTGATGAGTGGGGAAAAGCATTTATACAAGCTTTTGCAGAAAAAGGGCATATTGATCTACATAGTTTATTACATTTAGTGGAGCACACAAGTTATCATTTAGGGCAAATAGTAGATCGTACAAAATCAATAAAAGGACAACAATTTAACTTTTGTCAAAATGGTATAAATGAAAAGAATTTGAGGACAAGAGTTGAAACTTCGAATTTTTAGAAAGAGAATCATTCCTAAATGAATGATTCTCTTTTTTTGTAAAAGGAATTTATGGAAATAAATATGTTTATGTGGTATGGTTAATTACATAAGTAATGAACCTAAGAACCTAAGGTGGTGAAATTGTGAAACCTACTCTGGAGCAAAATAAATTAATATACTTACAAATTGCAGAAACGATTGAATCTGATATTTTAAAAGACATATTGCTTGAAGAAGAACAAGTTCCATCAACAAATCAATTTGCAAAGATGCTACAAATAAATCCAGCTACTGCAGCTAAAGGGGTAAACGTATTAGTGGATGAAGGGATTTTATATAAAAAGAGAGGGATCGGGATGTTTGTTGCAAAGGGAGCGAAAGAAGTCGTACTTAAAAAAAGACAAAATACTTTTATGACCGAATACTTACCTAAAGTATGGGAAGAAGCAAAAGTATTAGAAATATCAAAAGATGAATTGATGGATATGATTCAAAAAATTACGAAGGAGGGGAAAGAGGAATGATTGCACTTGAAACGAAAGATGTAACGAAAAAATATAAAAAGAATGTAGCGGTAAATGAAGTAACGATTTCATTGGAAGAGCACAAAATATATGGTTTGCTCGGTAGAAACGGTGCAGGAAAAACGACACTATTAAATTTACTTGCAGGCCAAATTACTTCAAGTAGTGGTAGCATATCAATATTTGGTGAAAATGTTTTTGAAAATAGTAAAGCAATGCAAAATATTTGTTTTGTTAGAGTGAAAGAAGAAGCACATTTCAGTTATAAAGTAAAAGATATTTTTAAGATGTGTAGCATGTTTTATAAAAACTGGGATGGAAAGTATGCTGAAGAACTCGCTAATAAATTTCAGCTTAATATGAAAGTGAAATATCATAAGCTATCACACGGTATGCAAACAGTTGTTGGAATTATTCAAGGATTAGCAAGCAGGGCACCAATTACTATTTTTGATGAACCAACTACAGGTTTAGACGCAGCACATCGTGAATTATTTTATAGTCTACTCCTAGAAGATTACGGTGAGTATCCACGAACTATTATATTATCAACACATCTAGTAGAAGAAGTAACCCATGTGATTGAAGATGTGATCATCATAAAAGAAGGAAGATTAGTTGTTCAATCATTGGTGGAAGATTTATTACAACAAGTTCAGATTATTTCAGGGCAAAAGGATAAAGTGGACGAGTTCTTGATCGATAAAAAAGTATTAAATCGAGAAGTTTATGGAAATAAGGGTATTGCTGTTATATGGGAAGAATTGTCTAATGAAGATTATGACTCTATTGAAAAATTAGGATTAGTAGTTGATGGAATAACATTACAAAAATTATTTATTCACATAACTGGTGGTGAAGTGAAATGACGATATTAATGAAGCAGTTAAAGTTACATATTAATTTTCATTATAAAGCAATTTTAATATTTTGGATTGTAGCCTTATTAATAAAAGGGGCTTTAAATGCTGCTCATTTAAATGGAGCGAACATTGGTTATTTACCCGAAATTATAAATAATCCTTCAATAGCAATTATGTTATTTATAGTAGGGAGTGTTTTCATCATACAAGATGAGCTATTTCGTTTAGCAGTTTCATTCGGTGTAACGAGAATACAATATTTTATCGGGGCAATTTGTTATATCGTATTGCAATCTGCATTATTTTCATTTCTTCAAGTTATGCTGTTACAAGATATAAAATATAATTTAGTAAATGTTAGTTTTGGAGAGCAATCGGTACAACAATTTATTTTGCACTTTTTATTTTATGTTACAACAGCATGTTTCTTTCAAGTGGTAGTAGTTTTTAAACAACGATTTCAGTGGATCGGTCTTATGATTGGTGGGACCCTTTTCTTATCAACAAATAGTGTACTTTATGGAGAAGCAGGGGTAACCGGTTTATTATTTACGAGTGATGGATCTTTAGTAGATATACCGTATTTTATTGTTATTTCAATTGGATTAACTGTTCTTTATATCATAACTAGTAGTATATTTATTCGTAAAGTATCATTCGAAAAAACGATTTGAAATATTATTAGATTACTATAGAGAGAAGGATAGTAAATGGGAGACACATCTTCACTCATTACAGTCTTTTTAGGGATTGCACTATTAATATTCTGGCGTCGTTATCGCTCCATGCATAAGCCAATAAAGGGATCAGGAAAAGGTATTTTATGGCCGTTATTATTTTTAACACCAGGTGTTGTATGGTTTTTTGGTCCCGTACATCCAGCTATATTACAAGTAGTTATAGCGGTATTCATTGGGGTACTTTTTGCTGTGCCGCTTATAGTATTAACAAATTATGAACGAAGGGACGATGGGAATATTTATACGAAAAAAAGTGCAGCTTTTTTAATTACTTTTATTGCACTTGTCGTTTTAAGGTATGGTTCAAGGAAATATATTGCTAATTTAGATCAACAAACGATAGGTTTATTATTTTACGTCGTTGCAGTATCGTATATTATTCCTTGGAGAATTGCTTGTTATATAAAGTTTAGGAAAGTTTTGCGTGGGACTAGTAATCATGCTAAATAAAAACTTCTCGTTTGAGAAGTTTTTATTTTTACATGTAAGCAAAATAATTTGTTGATGTTCAAGGCTATCATAGAATACGATACATATTAAAATGAGAGGAAAGTAGAGGGATAAAAATGCGTACTATTTTAGTCTTTCTAAATAACATGTCCATCGATAAAATAGAGGACATTAGACAAAAACATGATCCTTTATTTGGATTAATTCCACCGCATATAACAATCGTATTTCCATTTAAGAGTAATATTTCAAATGATGAATTAAAATCTCATATTTTGAATTTATCAAAAGGGGTAGGGAAAATTGAAATTGAGTTTGCAAATCGTATCACTAGTGTAGGAAACTATTTGTTTTTAGAAGTTGAGGGAGGGAAAGAACAAATAGAAGAACTACATGACTTGCTGTATACAGGACCTTTAATCCAATTTTTAAAAGAAGATATTCCATACATACCGCATGTAACAGTCGGGAGAAAAGAAAGTGCGGAGTTAGCAGCTGAAGTAGCTAAGGAAATTCATAGTTTCCCTCAAAAGTTACAATGTGTAATTGATAGAATTAGTGTAGAGCGAATTGGAGAGAACGGGGAATCAATTATTGAATTTGAAGTACCGTTGCAAAAAAGCTGACAAAAGTCAGCTTTTTTTATTCGCAACATGAAGTAAAGCACCAATCGCACCGCTATTACCACCATCTTGTAAAAAAATAGGTATTTTATTTTGATATTTTGTGTAGCTACTAATAATATTTTGAAGATGTATGTTATTACATAGAGTCGAACCAATATAAATAATATGGTCAATGTTTTTTGTTTCGGCAAATTGAAGGCTTAATGCAGTAACGACTTCACCGACGAGTCCTTGTACAGTAGCAAGTATATCTGAGCTATTATAATTTGATTCTATAGTAGCGGCTTTACCAAAATTGCTTGCAGTTAAACTATTATCAATAGGGGAGCGAATACCGCCATAAATATCACCAACTGTAATATCTAATTCTTTTCTAGAACCTACTTTTGTTAAAGGGATCACATCTTCAAAATGCTCTAGATTTGTTAACAATTTTGAAAGTCCCATAATAGTACCACCGCCAACACCAGTTCCGCCAGCTCGAATATATTGGTCATTATAAACGTAATGAATAGAAGTACCTGTGCCGATATTTGTTAAAATAAAGTTGTTTATATCATACTTCTCTTCTTTTAAAATGTATCGGACGCCTATAAGAGTAGCTTCAAATTCATTTAGTTCTACTATTTTATATGAGTTTGAAAGTAGTTGCTGTAATTGTTTTGCTTTACCACCTGTAATACATATTTGTTTTTTACCAGTGTTTTGCTTAAGCCAATCTATTATTTTATTTTGTTCATTTGAATAAAACTTTTCAAAAGCTAATTGCATTTTTTCGTTCAAATAAGCAATTTTCGTTAATGTTCCTCCAGCATCGATACCGATAGTACGTTCCATTTACCTGCTCCTAACTACGTAATATGCTTTCGTGTTAAATCATACTCTCAACTAATGTAAGGAACACTCTAATCAGCTTGATATATTAATAGCTTTTCTATCGTTACAATCGGCTGATTATTAACAGTTGCGGTGCCTTTACCTAGAATAAAACCTCGGCGATTGCGAGTTAGCTCATAATGTAAATCAAGTTTATCACCAGGATATGCTTTTCCGTGGAATACAACTCCATCTAAAGAGGAGAGAAAGCCTAGTCCTTCAGAGTCACTCGTATGTACAAATGCACTAAGCTGAGCAAGTGCTTCTACAATTAACATATGAGGCATATGTTTTTGACTATCATTTATAAACCACTCATTATTTGTAATGAGTTTATATCCTGTAACGGATTCGCGTTGTTTTACATTTGTTACTTTATCAATCATTAAAAATGGATAACGATGAGGAAGAGTGTCCTTAATATGCATATGAAAGTACCTCCAATAAATAATACCCCTGCTACAGTTAAGCAGGGGAGTTGCAATTAATTTTTAACTAATTCTTCTGCTTTTTCAAGAGAAAAAATACCACTATTTCTAATGTTTTCAACAACTTGTTGTAACACTTCTTTATCTTGAACGAGTGCAATACGTACAAAGCCTTCTCCGTGAGGTCCAAATGCATGACCTGGCGTAACAACGACATTCGCACGATCCATTAATGCATATGCGAAATCTATAGAAGTCCAGCCGTTCGGAATTTCAGCCCAAACGAACATACTACCAGCTGGTTTATCGACATTCCAGCCAAATGTTTTGAACCCATCGATTAAAGTATCTCTACGTTCTTGATAAATACCGCGGTTTTTCTCACAAAAAGCAGCGCCATTTTTTAGTGCAGCACATGCCGCTTTTTGAATTGGTAAAAACACTCCGTAATCTGTATTGGATTTAAACTGGGTAAGCGCACGAACAATTTCTTCATTTCCAATCATATATCCAATACGACTACCTGCTAAACTATAACTTTTTGACAAAGAGTTGATTTCTACGCCAACTTCTTTAGCGCCAGGTACAGAGAGGAAGCTAATTGGTTTATTACCATCAAAATAAAATTCAGCATAAGCAAAATCATGGACAACAATAATATTATGCTTTTTCGCGAATACAATTACCTCTTTAAAGAAATCTGCATGAGCCATTGCTGGAACCGGATTCCCTGGGAAGTTTAAAATCATCATCTTCGCTTTATCTGCAATTTCTTCAGGAATTAGCTCTAAGTTAGGTAAGAAATCATTATCTTTCTTTAAAGGCATGTAGTAAGATGTTGCTCCAGCCATTTGAATTCCTGTTTCATAAGCTGTATATCCTGGATCAGGAACTAATATAATATCTCCCGGATTCGCATAAACCATAGGTAAATGAACGAGTCCATCCTGTGACCCCATTAATAATAAAACTTCTTTATCGGCATTTAATATAACATTATGAGTGTTGTTGTAATATTCAGTTACAGCTTCGTGAAATTCTTGAATACCACTTAATGTGTATCCATAGCTTTCTTTTTGATTTGCTGTATGTACCATTTCTTCTCTTACGAAATCAGCAGGTGGCATATCAGGATTCCCGATACTTAAATCAATCATTTTGTGACCTGCTGCAATTTTTTCTTTTTTATAAGCCCCTAATTCACTAAATATAGAAGATTGGAATGCTTTCATTCTAGTTGCTAACGTGTAAGTCATCAAAACCCCTCCTAAAAACAGTGTTTTCTTTCTGCGTTTTTAATTATTCTGAAAACACATGAGTACATTTTATCATTTTTTTATGAAAATTAAAACGATTGACAAATTTAGAGGGAGGTTAAAGAGATGGAATACAAAATAACGCAGAAAACATTTTCTGCGTTTGATATGAAGTGTAATTATTTCTTTTTATATGTACATAATTTTTCCACTGCATAAAAGTATACATTTAATTTGCCATCGACAACTTGTAAAGTTTGATCCGATGTAAATGAGTTACCATAATCAATGTGATATACATTTGAATCTTTTACAAATGAACCTTTATATAAATCTTCTTTTTTCTTTGTTGTTTGCATCTCTACTAAATATTGAATGATTTTTTCTTTCTTTTCTTCTTTTACAACTGTTTCAAATTTATACGATACAGGACAAAGACCATTTTTGTTGTCAACGACTTCCCAAGTACCATATATGTCATTATTGCTACATCCACTGAGTAGTATAATGAATAATGGAATAAGTAATAGAACCTTTTTCATTTTGTACTCCTTTCTTTTTACTTTCAATAAACGTGCGAATACGATAGGAATATTGTAATAAAAAAAGTTTAAATTTTTATAAAGAATTATTTAATTTCATATAAAAATTCAGGGGGAATTGAAAAAGCATGAATCTAGTACAAAGTTAGATTCATGCTGAGTACTGTAGCTTATGTTATGTTTCTTTTGAGGAAAAATAAAGAGGAAAGTAGGACCATTATTCCATTTGAAATATATACAATTGCAACAATAAAGGCTAATGTACCTGCGCCAAATCCAGCTTTATCAAATATAGAAGCGAATGCTGTGGTAGTCAAAAAGACAAGGGGAGTCAGTAGTGAAAATATGGAACCTGCGACAATTCTTCTTTTAAAGTTATGCTTAGAAAGGAAAATGGCTAAAAAGTTTAGGATGCTAAACATAACTATTACAAAAATAAAGATAATAAATAATTGCATACCATCAGACATTCCTACACCGCCTTGTTGTAGATAATAGTTTATATAATGTATTCGAAGGTAAGAGTGTTTACTTCTTTTAATAATTTTAATAAACGTAATAAATAAGATTATATAAAACAAAGAAGCATGGATTAGTTTAATACTACTAAATCCATGCTTCTTTAATTATGTTATAAATTCGCAGATTGCGACGGTTGTTTTTCATACTGTTTCTGTTTAGATAGCGATATAAAAATAATTAATAATGAAATAACTCCGAAGATTAGAACCATATATTGCAATCCAATCGTATCTAAGAAGAAACCAGTACCGAGTAAAACGATTTGGAACATCACTCTCTCAAACATATTACGGAATGAGAATAGACGGCCGTGATAACTTTTTTCCACTTTCGTTTGGAAAATTGTCGACATAATAGGGAAGAAGCAACCGACACTAAAACCAAATAAACCAAATGATGTAAGAGACATCCATTTTATATCGCTAAAGAACAATGATAGATGTGCAAAAGCGGTACAAGCTGCGAAGAAATATAGTAACTTTTCAGGTTTGAAATGGTCCGATAAACGTTTAATAACGAAGGCACCTAACATAAATGCGATACCTTCAATTGTATATATAAATCCTTTAATCGTTGGATCATGTTGCATTTCGCTAATATTAATTACCATTAAATTAAATCCTGCTATAAATAATAGAGGGATAATACTTAATATAAGTGCTGTGAAAGCAATCGGAATTCCTTTTAAAATACGAAATACTTCCATAAAGCTATTATCTTTTGCCGCTTGTTTACTTGGTGTTGTTGATTTCTTATCTTCGAATTGTAGGAAGAAAGTTGAGAGGAATAATAAAGCGTACGCTGCCATTGAGAAGGCATACATATACTGTAAACTCATTACCACTAAAAGAATTCCACCTAGTGAAGTACCTGCAATACGAGCGATTGTACCTACATTCATATGTACACCGTTCATTTGTAATAACTCATGCTCACGTACGATGAGCGGGATTACAGATTGTAATGCAGGGAAATAAAATGCTGCTGAAATTTGAAGAGCAACCATAAATGCAATCATAAAGGCAATACTTTCAAATTGGATAGCGAAAAACATAAAAATAACACTTATAACACGACCAAACCCGGCGTAAAGAAGAACTTTTTTCTTTTCATATTGATCAATTATGCGACCTGCCATAGGACCAACTAGAACACCAGCTAATAGTCCGATAAATAATATAACTGATTTCATGAAATCAGAAGGGACATATTTTTGCATAAATTCAAGGTTACCAAGAATACCAAGCCATAACCCTAGACCAGCAATAAACTCCCCGATTAAAACAATCCAAACATTTTTATTACGCCACATAATATAAAACCTCTCCGTCTTTTAAAATGAAAAACTCGTATATAAAACCTCCTTATTTTATGTATTATTAGTAACGAACTTTTTTAGAGTCAGAGTCTATATTACGTGTTTCATCAGCGGATTTCAATCTTTTTGATTTATCAAAAAAATAAAAAAGCAAGAACATATAACTATGTCTCGCTTTTCTCAATTGCAAAATTAAACATTAGATTCACTTAGCAGCATTTACGCTCTTGTCCAATAGCTAAAGCGCTAAAAGATAGAGGACCAACAACTTCTGCGCTTGCACCACTAGTAAGGTTTTCTACAGTTAATGAATATTCGTGTGTGCCACTGCTAACATTTTGATCTATAGCTTGAAATGTTTGAGTGTAGAATTGCTCAGAATCTGTAGATTCAATACCTGCTTGTGCATTGAAAATTTCGAAGTTATCACGGAAAATTCGGAATAAAACTTGTGAAGTCCCAGATATACCTTCTACACCAATTGTAGCGATTAATTCTACTCGATTATTACGTGAATCTCTACTTGAAATTCTTACTTTCAAATTTGCTAGAATTGCTTTATTTGGAGAAGCTGGGATTGCAAAAGTGGTTTCACCCGTTTTACTTATAGGTTGAGTAGCTTGGTAATCAATGATATGAGTCATATTCGTCACCTCCTCATATACTAAAATATGAAAGTAGCAATCGAATGGCTTGGACAAATAATGGAATATTTTAATAGAGTCGACAATAATTATTGAAAAGGAGTAATTCATAAAAAAGCATCAAGAAAATATCACAATAAAGTGAGGTTTTTCTTGATGCTTTTTGTAATTAAGCAGAATATTCTTCTTTACGTACTTCAAAAAATTCATTACGACGTAAGTAGTTATAAACTTTCTCGGATACCTCTTCTTCTTCAGACATTAAGAAACGATGATTAAAAGCATAGAAGGATTGACCTTTAATTAATTTTACGTAGTAAATTTTACACGCCTCCTCTAGCAAAATTAGTATTCACTTAATATTATGATGACCTATATGCTTGTGAATCATACTTGAAGTTTCAAAGTATAGAAGCGAAACAAATTAAAAAGCTTACAAAACTGTAATGTTGTTGTCACGTTTTCCGATAGTTAAAAATAACCAATCTCTTCTATACTACAAATAAGTTACATAAAATAAGGGGGTAAAAATGATGGATGAAGTGATTGGAGAAGTTGTAGCAGGAATTTGTGAATTTGTGGTGGAAGTAACAGCAGATGCTATTGGGAATTTAGTTTCTGGAAAGGATGAGGAAAAAGAAACATTATAATAGTTTGTAAAAGTATACAGATGATTAAACTATAAAGGCTGATTTCTAAAGGGAAGTCAGCTTTTTTATTTTTTACATTATATTAATATTATTTGAATATTATTTGAATATTCATTTGTTATTATGTTTATGAAACTCATAAAGGAGGTGAATAAATAAAGATGTCGAATTTAGAGGCTGATTTATCTGATTCTCGTTTAATTGTGGCGAATGTGGAGGAAAAGGAATATCACTTTATTGTTCGTGAACACCCGATTGTAGGAAAAATGATATCGCTATTGGAAAATGGAAAAGAATATGGTTTAATAGATAAACAAATAGCTAATAAAGATAAATTTATTAAATCGGAGCTTACTAAATTAGAGTATTTTAACATAGATGTTCTCTATCATACACCTGGATGGATATGGATTGGTATGGATCAATTTGGTTTACATGCTCGTGAGGCTACTTATAACGAAGTAGACGTTATTATGAAGTTGAAAGAGGATTTATATTATATAGATGTATATGAAAAAGTAAAAATGTAATTGATATTTAGTCAGGTTAGGGGACAAGTTCCCGTAGCCTTTTTTGTTTTATATGTAAACGGAAAATCGATTTTATGTTGATGATAGGACAGCATGATAAGAAGTGAGCTGAAAAGAGGATTTGAAAATACATAAAGAGAACTTTAATTATTATATGAATTCTATATGTCAATAACAATAGAAAGAAGATGATAAAATGAGTAAAGAAGAGCTTGTGAAACAACAGTTTGGTAATAATGCAGAGAAGTATGTAAAAAGTAAAATTCATGCTAAAGGACCGGATTTACAATATGTAGTTCAACAAGTTGAGTCTCGTCATAATAATCGTCTTCTTGATGTTGCTACTGGCGGAGGACATGTTGCAAATGTATTAGCTCCATTGTTTCAAGAAGTAGTTGCCTTAGATTTAACAGAAAAAATGTTAGAGAATGCGAAAAACTTTATTATAAGTAATGGACATGAAAATGTATCTTTTGTCGCTGGAAATGCTGAAAGTTTACCGTTTTCTGATCGTTCATTTGATGTGATAACATGCCGAATTGCAGCACATCATTTTACGAATCCAGCTCAGTTTGTTTATGAAGTAAATCGGACGTTAGAAGATAATGGATTGTTTATTTTAATAGATAATGTTTCACCGGAAAATAATGAATACGATACATTTTATAATTTTATAGAAAAAAAGCGGGATCCGAGTCATGAACGAGCGTTGAAAAAAACAGAATGGATTACCTTGTTAGAAAAAAATAGTTTGCAAATGCTGTCATGTCTTACTTTTGACAAGAAATTTGAATTTGACTGGTGGTGCGATATGATGGATGTACCTTTGCAAAAACGAGCGAAGTTAACAGAATGTATGATGAAAACATCACTTGAAATACAAGAATTCTTTAACATTCAATATGAAAATAATAAAATTATATCGTTTTATACTGAAATGGCATTGTTTATATGTAAAAAAAGCGGGACATTAAAAAGATAAATTCCTTGCAGTCTTTTCAAAGTACGTTATACTTAGTACAGAGAAAATGAGAATTGAGGAAAAGTAATAATGATTCGCGTACGTATTGAAGGAACTGAAGAAGAAATGCTTGAATTTATGGAGAAAATGCCAGATATTCCTGGATTTGAAAAAACACATATGAGAGAACCGAGAAAAGGAAATAATCCAAAATACGATTCAAGTAAGAATGTATTAGCATATTTATCTTATAAAAAGATCGAAGTCGCCAATAAATAGGCGGCTTTTTTAGTTTGCACTGTTTCACAGCCTTGTCTTTTTTACATAATAATAATAGTAGATTATGCTGAAGAGGGGTGAGGATAGTTAATAAGAAAATCATCTTTTTTGGAGACTTTGGTATTGACGATGCTGTGGCGTTAATTTATGCAAATAAAACATGTAAATTAGATATTATAGGTATTGTTGCTGAATATGGAAATGTATCGCGAGAAATCGTAACGGAAAATGTGTATTTTTTAGAAAGATACTATGCTACAGAAATAAAGATCATTGAGGGTGCAGCAAGACCGATGACAGCTGAAGAACCTTTGTTTTTTCCTGAAATTCATGGAGAACACGGCCTAGGCCCCATTATTCCACCTGAAATGAGGATTTGTAAACGGGAAAATTTTTGTGAATTAATTAAATTAATTGAGCCTTGTCCAGAAGATATTATTATCGTAGCGACAGGACGATTAACAACATTGGCAACATTATTTTTATTATATCCAAATGTAATGGATAAAATATGTTCGTATTATATTATGGGCGGTGCGTTTTTATTTCCTGGTAACGTTACTCCTGTATCGGAAGCAAATTTTTATGGAGATCCAATTGCTGCAAATATTGTAATGAAGTACGCAAAGAATGCGACTATTTATCCATTAAATGTAACGCAACAGGCCCTAATTACGCCTGAAATGGTGGATATTATTAATAAAGAAGGAACAGGACAGGCAAAGCTTATTAAACCAATGATTGATTTTTATTATGAGAATTTTTATAAAAAAGAATACCCTGGTATTGCTGGAAGTCCGATTCACGATTTGCTTCCGTTCATTTCATTTATAAATGATGATATTTTTGAATATAAAAAATCTGCAGTTTGGATTAGTACGACAAATGATGTAACAAGAGGGCAAAGTGTGGCTGACTTTAGAAAAATCGCTGAGCCAACAAGGTTTGATGATCGGCCAATACAAAGAATTGCGGTTGGTTTTAACTATCCTGCATTTAAAGAAGAGTTTATGCGTACAATATTGAAGCCTGATTGCCCATAATAGGAGAAATATGAAGGGTTTCCACCACTAATCCAAAAACTAGTTGTTCATTATTTTGAAATAATTTAATAGTTGAGCTGTATGAATAACTTATGAAAAATGTAGCATAACTAATGGTAAGCAATTGTTTCTAATTATATTTTGATTGGTGAAATATAAAGGAGGTTATCATATGATTTGGTCTTTAATCGTTGGTGGTATATTAGGATGGTTAGCTAGTTTAATTACTGGCAAGGATGTACCTGGTGGTGTAATTGGTAATATTATTGCTGGTATTATTGGTTCTTGGATTGGTGGGAAATTACTTGGTAGTTTCGGCCCAGTAATCGGCGGATATGCAATTATTCCAGCTTTAATCGGTGCGATTATTTTAATCTTCATCGTAAGCTTCTTATTGCGAGCAATGCGAAAATGAATGTAAGGACTGTTTACATTTGTAAGCAGTCCTTTTTATATGTTATGCTAGTATTATACAATCAGGAGGTGTCAGCATTGAAAACATTTACAGTAAATTTCCATCAAGAAGATAATGCAAAAGCGACAACAGTACATAAATTAAGTGAAGAGGACTTCAATAAAGCAACAGAAAAAGGTACTCGTCATCTATTTGATTTAGATACAAACGTTGGATTCTTCGTATTCTTTGACGCAGAAGATGCAGAAGGAAATGATCAATACTTAATGCTACAATATGAAGGAGATCATGAAGAACCAACTGCGTGCTACGGATTTGATTTAAAACTATACTATCAATTTTTAGCACTATACTTAAACGATCTTGAATTCCAAGGTGAAACAGATGAAGAAGAGGAAGAGTATGGTCCAATTCATCATTTAGCTCACTTACTTTATCATATTGTTGAAGATGGAAAGTCAATCGAAGTGTAAAAATACATATGTAAAGCTGTCCTTTTTGGGCAGCTTTTTTTATTTTCTAAAGCAAAATATACAAAACCTTTGCTATAATTTTTATATATCTTGATAAACATATGATATGAATAGGAAGTGAAGTATTTGTTTACGATTGAGAACTATAAAAATTCTTTAATAAAAGGATTAGAAGCAAAATCCTCTGATTTGATCGAAAGGTTAAAAGTAACAACACAGCTTAATTATTATAAAGAAATAGATTTATTAGATTTTACTGTTTTTGTTCATTCACTTGAATTGTCTATCGTTATGTTTTCAATGGATGGAGAAGCGAATGAAGTTTTTTATGAAGGGACTGATAAAGGAATTTTTTCTGGTAGCTATAATGTAATGGATGACATTACATATTATACATTCAGTGATGAAGAATCTGATGAATTTTGGGATTTTTACGAAAAAAATGATGAGAAGTTATCTGAAATTGGAACGAAGACTATAGTAGAATGGTTTGTGGCATGCTGGAATAAAGCTGGTGGTATGAATGTTACATTACCCTCTTACGTTAGTTTTCATGACGATGAAGAATGTTATGATTTACAAAATGGTAAATGGATTTCTGATGGTGATAGATGGTTTGATTAAACAGAAAAAGCAACAAAGAAAGCTCATCTTTCTTTGTTGCTTTTTCTATATTTAAGGCAGGATTGTAGTGTAATTGGCGAGAAGGGATATATAAGGAGATGGAAAAATGATAAACAATACAATTCCAAGTTTTTTAAAATTATGGGAAAGCAACGACGTAGAATTAGCAGTCCTCAATCAATACTTCACTTCGTATCCAGAGATATTTGAAGAATACTTTAAGTATCATTGTCCTAAAACGAAAGAACGTCTTTCTAATGCCATTAATCTATATCCTGCAAAAATAGAAGATATTCGTATCATTGCAGAAACATTACCGACTATTATTCAAGAGATAACGAATAAATATCGTAATGAATATAGCTTTGATGTAAATATGAAATTCCACATATTTGTTGGAGCTTTTGGATCTAATGCATTCGTAGAGAGGGAGATCATGGGAGATATATTTTTTGCGGTAGAAAAATTATCTCCAGATTTGAATCATCTTCGTGTTATTGTTGCTCACGAAATAGGGCATATATATCATAATGTTATGTTACAAAATAATGGAATGGATTGGGAGAAAGCTGAGTGGACCGATGCGGCAGTTAATTTGTATCATGAAGGTGTTGCAACATATGTATCAAAGCAAATTGTGAAAGGTTTAAATGAATCAGTGTATTACTCATATGACGATGATGGTGAACGTTGGTTACAATATTGAATAGAAAATGAAGAACAAATAAAGAAACGTTTTTTGAAAGATTATATAGAAGGATGGACGTTTGAAAAAGAGAAAGAGTGGTTTCGGTTATCTGGCGGACAATATTTTGGGTACAACCGACTCGGTTATTTTTTAGGAACAGCTTTTGTAGAATATGTTGCACAAGCATTGGGCGAGAGTGAAGTATTTACTTTTTGGAACAAACACAATTTGAAAAGAGATGTAATGGATTGGTTATCGAAATGAATCAGATTATGATAGGGGGCTGAAATGTATGAGAGTGTATGTAAAGATAGGTATGTTATTTCTCGCTTTTACATGCATTTTTACATTAGTAGCATGTAAAGGAACGGACGAAAAAAAGGAAACAGATCCAACAACGGAAAATAGTAAAAATGAACAGAATAATACTTCTGAAGAAAAGAAAGAGCCTGATGAAAAATCAAATAATGAAGGATCAACAAAAGCAAAGCCAGATCCAAGCACGAAAGATACAATAATCAATCAAAAATCAATTAACCACGTTAAAGAATTGTTTGAATTAGCGAAAGAAGGAAAAGTACCTAATGTTCCGTTTGCAGCGCATACAGGAGATATTGAAGAAATAGAAAAAGCGTGGGGGAAAGCAGATAAAACGGAACAAGCAGGAAATGGAATGTACGCTACCTATACAAATAAAAATGTTTCCTTCGGTTTTAATAAAGGATCACAAGTTTTTGATGTACGCTCCTATCATGCAGAACTAAAATCAATTACATTACAAGAAATAGAAAAAGCATTAGGAAAACCAACTTCAGTTAAAGGAAATGGTGAAGATAAAATATATGTATATAAAGTAAACAATCAGTTTGAGTTAAAATTCATTATTCCAAAATCGACTGGTAAGGTAAATCATATTTCGGTATTTTCACCTGAGGATAGTATTAATAAAATGGCAGGGTAGGATAATAAAAAAGGATGTCACAAAAGTCGAAATCGATGACCATGTGACATCCTTTTTTGTGTAAATAAGAAACTTCCTTTTATAAAATATGATGGGGATGCTCTAAAACATCTTTTTGAATATCTTTTCTTTTTTTCTTACGCTCTAAATTTTGAACAAAAAGAACTTGAATAATGCTTCCAATTGTTAAGAAACAAGCACAAATATAAAATAGCATACTGCCGTTTAGTTTACTTAATAAAACCGCACCGATAACAGGACCGCACGTTCGAGATACATCCCAGTGTAAGCCGTAAATTGAAAAATACAATCCACGTTTATTTGTAGGAGCGATTTCTGAAACGAATCGAAGTAAATGGTTGAAAGCAACACTTTCTCCAACGACTAAAAAGAGTAATGTGAAAAATAATGACAAGATTGTTGCTGAAAATCCATAGCCAATTGCAGCTATCGTAAAGCAGGTGTAAGCAATAAGTATGATTTTCGCCATAGAAAATTGTTCAGACCATTTTACAAGGAAAACTTGTAGAGTGATTTCCATAAGAGCTTTGCATGTTGTAATAAAAACGAGTATGCGATCGAAATCCGGAAGTGTATGTTTCACGAAAATAAGATAATTTGTTTCAGTTTGTGCATAAAAAAAGCTAATAGGAATTGTAGTGATCATTAGTCCAAATACGGCGTAATGTTTGTGTACAAATTGCTTTGGAGATGATACTTCAAGCTTTTGCGTTGGTGTTGTCATTGCCGGAGCAGTTTCTGGAAGCTGCGTCCAAACAACGACTGCATATGCTATAAGTGTAATGCTTTGCACAATAAATACATATTCAGGGTGAGTCTTATAAAAAATAGTACCAATTAAAGGACCGATTAGAGTACCTATTGCTCCCATCGTTTGCAGAAGTGAGAAGATTTCTGCTTGCTGCCCATGTTTTGTTAAATCAGCAATTTGTGCACGTTGAGCGGGAATATATAAGGAACGGCCAATACCATTTATAACGTATAATAATGCAAAGATAAAAACAGATTGAGCGAAAATGAAACTACCGATTGCAACACCTTGTAGTAACAATCCTAGTAACATAATTTTCTTTCGTCCATATTTATCAGTAATTCCACCAGCAATTAGTGTAAATACAATGTCTGAAAGTGGTTGTAATCCGAAAATAAGCATAGTTATTATGATATTACCGTTTAACATTTTATCAACGTAAATAATCATAATGATGGCTAACATGGATTCTGTTGTTCGGGTTAATAATTCGCCGCACATTCTTATAATAATTGGTTTGTTATAACGTAGTAAGAGATTGGTCAATATTAATTCCTCCTTTCTATATTGAAATGATAAGATGAAAGGAGAAAGAGAAAAAGGGTAGAAATAAAAGGGGTTATTTTTCACCTTTTAGGGGGAGTATGATGTTTATTTTAGATCAATATATTGAACTATGGTGTGTCTACGGTAAAGGGAGACGAGAAGGAGAACGATTAGAAGTAACCGTACAAATGATAGCAGAAACATTATTTTGTACAGAGCGTAATAGTAAATTAATTATAAAAAAATTAGAAGAGTTACATTGGATCACTTGGTTTCCAGGTCGCGGGAGAGGGAATCGTTCTAAATTAATATTTCAAAAGCAACCCATTCCACTAATTTTAGAAAGAGGAAAAGAATTAACGAAAAAAGGAGATGTGAAAAGTGGAATCTCATTTGTAGAACGCTACAGCTCACAATTTCCATCAATAAAGAAAGAGTATGAAGCTTGGGTAGATTCTATATTTGGTCATCAAATAGAACGGACATCTGAAGGAAGAAAAGATGTACTTCGTTTGCAAGTACAAATGAACCTGGACATCGCTTTAGATTCGGTTTACGCTACGATGCGCTCAGAATGTCATATGGTTAAACATCTTTTTGATACACTCGTATATGTAAATGAAGAAACAAATTCTATAGAACCAAGGCTTGCTTTTCAATGGGAATATAATGATGCTGAAAAGGTATGGACTTTTTATTTACGAAAAGGCGTTCGTCTTCATAATGGAAAACGACTCACTGCACATCATGTTATACATTCATTGAATCGATTTATGAAAGCTGAAAACAACCCACACGCATGGATGTTACAACATGTTGAAAGTTTCCGTGCAGTGGATGAATTTGTTGTTGAAATTCAATTACATACGGTAAATAGGATGTTTTTACATATGCTAAGCGCAGAACAGTGTTCTATCGTAATTGAAGATGAAGCAGGAAACTTCATAGGTACAGGTCCTTTTATATTACGAGAGAAGAATACACATTTATTTGCATTAGAAGTACATGATTTATATTATCGTGAAAGACCTTTTCTTGACCGAATTGAACTATTGAATGTGGAGCAAAATGTAAATACTTATGACGTGTTAGTAAAGGCGCAGTATAAAGATAAAGAAAATCTCAATAAAGAACTTTCACGGCTTGAATCGAATGTGACATATGTAACGTGTAATCTTGTAAAAGAAGGGCCAATGCAAGATGAACTGTTTCGGAAAGCGCTATATAAAATTATTCATGGCGATAAAATCGTTCAAGAACTCGGCGGAGAACGTGGAGAAGTGGCAAAGAAACTAATATTAGCAAATGAAAGCATAGTAGAAATTGAGGAAGATATCGAAAGTTTAATTAAGAGAAGTACGTATCATAATGAAGTGCTACAACTTTATACATTTACAGGACGAGATCACGTTGAAGATGCACAATGGATACAAAAAGAGTGTGCGAAGTACGGGGTTCGTGTAGAAACTAATTTTCTTGAAATAGAAGATCTTTTAGAAATAAGTACGATACAAAAGGCTGATATAATGCATGATAGCGCAACAATTAGCGAACGAATAGAAGATAGTTTGCTATATATGTTTCTTACAAAAAACAGTTTTATTCATGGGCAAAGCAGCGTAGATTTTCATAAATCATTGTCCCCTTATTTTAAACAAGAACAAGTAGAGAAAAGAGTTACACTGTTACGCGAAATTGAAGATACTTTGTTACGTCACATTCATATAATTCCTTTATACCGTAACAAACAACAAGTAACTTCTCATGAAAAAGTACAAAATATAATGATTAATTCACAAGGGTGGATTGATTTTTATAGAATATGGTTTAAACCTTGATAGATAAAGGTTCTTATGCATTTTTTATGAGATGTGTAAGGGCCTTTTTGTATGTAAAATAGGATTGTTTTACACATTGTTACGCTACTTGTGATAAAAGTCTATTTACAGCGTAACAGTGTTATGTTACATTGTTATCAGGAAGGAGTGTTATACAGTTGAGTACAGATTTAATTTCAAAAAAAGATTTATTAGAACTTACTGGTATTTCATACGGACAATTATATAGGTGGAAAAGAAAAAATTTAATACCGGAAGATTGGTTTGTACGAAAGTCTACATTCACGGGTCAGGAAACATTTTTTCCGAAAGAAAAGATATTAGAGCGTATTGATAAAATTCAAACGATGAAAGAGGATCTATCACTTGATGAACTAGCAAATATGTTTTCGCCGAGTGTGAGGGAAATTCTTTTAACGAAGGAAGACATTTTACGTAAGGGGATTGCATCAGAACCAGTTTTACAATTTTTCATAGAACAAACGAATAAAACAGCGGAGTTTCAATTTGTAGATATTCTTTATGTGTACATGTTAGAAGAATTACTACAATCGGGAGAGATTAGTTTAGAAGAAGGAAAAATGGTCTTGCAAGTTTTACGTGAAAATTATGAAGCAATGAAACATAAAACGTGTGACTTAATCATTATTCGAAAGTTAGGGATTTCTACATGTTTATTAGTTTCAAACGTGGACGACTTAATTTTTGAAAAAGGCACCAAAATTGTTTTACGCGAAGCGATTATGAAATATACCGAAGCATTAAAAACTAAATTGTTGTAATGGAGGAGTAAGTATGCGTACAGATAATTTGATTATAAATGGTTACGGTTCATCGAATGGCGGTGAGTTTCATAAAGTGCAATTAAACGGAAAAGGAACTGTGAATGGAAATGTCGAATGTGAGCAATTTGAATGTAACGGTTACGGAGCAGTTACTGGCGATTTGAAAAGTAACAGTGCACGAATTAGCGGATCTGGTAAAGTCGATGGCACAGTTCATGCTGAAACGATGCGAATTGATGGAAAAGCTACAATTACGCAAAATGTAAAGGCAAACAGTTTGAAAATTGCAGGAAAAGGTACGATAGGCGGAAATGTCACAGGTGAAGAATTTAAAGTCAATGGTCAAGCAACAATTGACGGTAATTGTGAAGTGGATACTTTTTCTTCAGAAGGACAATTTACAATTGGCGGATTATTAAGTGCTGATGAAATAAATATTAATATTCACGGTACATGTCGCGCGAAAGAAATTGGTGGTCAAACGATTAAAGTAAGACATAGATCAGGTACATTAAGTAGGCTATTTAAAACAGTATTTGGCTTGCAGTTAGAAGCTGAACTATTAGAAGGTGACAATATTGATATTGATTATGCTCACATAAGAACGGTAAGAGGAAACAATATTACAGTAGGACCGAACTGTGAGATTGAACTCATTGAATATACAGGTGTTCTAACTGTTGATAAAAGCGCAAATGTAAAAGAAATTAAGCAGGTTTAATGGGAGGGAGAAAGCAATATGGAACATCCACATAGTCTCACAGTAAATGGTTCCGGTAATTCAGCAGGCGGAGATTATAATAAAGTGAAGATTCGCGGTGAAGGAACGATTTCTAATGATATGAGCTGTAATGAATTTAAAACGTACGGCACGAGTGATGTACGGGGTAATATGAAAGTGAAAAATTATGTTGTGTATGGAGATAGTGAAGTACAAGGAAATGTAGATGCAGAATATGTAAAAGTATACGGTAATACACAAATTCATGGTGATGCACATATTGAAAAAACAAAAGTTAGAGGTATGATAGATATTGCGGGGAAGTTTTCAGGTGATTTTGTCGATGTAAAAGGTGCTTTAAATGTTAGGGGAAATATTGAAGTAGAAGATTTATCATTAACTGGTGGTCTTGAAAGTGATGGATTACTTAATGCTGAAAATATTCAAATCTCACTTCGTTATGAAGGAAGTAAGGTAAGAGAAATTGGTGGTAAAAACATTACGATTCGTAAAAAAGCGAGATTTTTTCCTTTTATTAGTCATGTTGGAAACCTCCAAACTTCAATTGTGGAAGGAGATGATATTTATTTAGAACATACGATTGCTGAAGTAGTGAGAGGAAACAACGTTACAATTGGCCCTGGGTGTGAAATTAGTGTTGTAGAATATCATACTAGTTTTAATCAAAAGGGTAATGCAGTCGTTAAAGAACATAAACAAATATAAGTAGTACGAGGGAGAGCAGGGTTATGGTTGAGAAGAATAATAAGCTCGGCTTTGTTGTGGCGGGTTTATTGCTAGGTATTTTAATGGCATCAATGGATAATACCATTGTCGTAACAGCGATGGGAACGATTGTTGGTGACTTAGGAGGTCTTGAAAACTTTGTATGGGTCGTTTCTGCCTATATGGTCGCAGAAATGGCAGGCATGCCGATATTCGGTAAATTATCAGATATGTATGGTAGAAAGAGATTCTTTATTTTTGGTTTAATCGTTTTTATGATTGGTTCGGCACTTTGTGGTACTGCTGAAAATATTACACAGTTAGGTATTTATCGTGCCATTCAAGGTATTGGCGGCGGGGCATTAGTGCCGATCGCGTTTACTATCGTTTTTGATATTTTTCCTCCTGAAAAGCGCGGGAAAATGGGCGGTTTATTCGGAGCAGTATTTGGTTTATCGAGTATTTTTGGACCGTTGCTTGGCGCGTATATTACAGATTATATTAGCTGGCACTGGGTATTTTACATTAACTTACCGCTTGGCATTTTAGCACTTATTTTTATTACATTCTTTTATAAAGAGTCACGAGTTCATAGAAAGCAAAAAATTGACTGGTTTGGTGCAATTACTTTAGTTGGTGCAGTAGTTTGTTTAATGTTTGCTTTAGAGCTTGGCGGACAAAAATATGACTGGGATTCTAGCTTTATTTTAAGTTTATTTGGTGCATTCGCTATTTTAATTGTTACATTTATTTTTATTGAACGAAAAGTAGAAGAGCCGATCATATCATTTGAGATGTTTAAGCAGCGCTTATTCGGAATGAGTACAATTATTGCATTATGTTACGGTGCTGCGTTTATGTCAGCAACTGTGTACATACCGTTATTCATTCAAGGTGTATACGGTGGTACCGCAACAAACTCAGGATTACTACTATTACCGATGATGTTAGGATCAGTTGTAACAGCGCAATTAGGTGGATTTTTAACGACGAAGCTTAGCTACAGAAACATTATGATTATTTCTGCTGTTATTATGCTAATTGGACTATTCTTATTAAGCACATTAACGCCAGAAACAAGTCGTGTATTATTAACAGTGTATATGATTATTATTGGATTTGGAGTTGGTTTCTCATTCTCTGTACTAAGTATGGCGGCTATCCACAACTTTGGTATGGAACAGCGAGGGTCTGCGACTTCAACGAGTAACTTTATTCGTTCATTAGGCATGACGCTTGGTATTACAATCTTCGGAATGATCCAAAGAACAGGTTTCCAAGATCAATTAGAAGAAGCATTTAAGGGTATGAGCGGAGGAATGAATACAAACGCTTTAGGAGATTCAAGAGCTATTTTATCAGAATCGGCAAGATCTCAAATTCCACCGCAAATATTAGATAAAATTATTGATGCTCTTTCTAGCTCAATTGTCCAAACATTTATGTGGGCATTGGTACCAGCTGGTTTAGCATTCATATTTATTTTCTTTATGGGAAATGAGCGCATGGTAATTAAAAAACAACAAAAGAATAAAAAGAGCGAAACATCTAAAGCGTAATGAAAAAGCTCCCTTCCAATTGGAAAGGAGCTTTTTCGTATGTACGGTTTTAGATTAGCCTTCGATGATTTCGTATTCTTCGTCTGCTAATAATAAAATTTGTGTTTTCTTACCTTTGTTTTGAACTTCGATTACATCGTAAGCACCTAGGTCTCTTATTTTGCTTTGAGAAGCGTTAACCATAACTTCAATAGAATCAATTAAGATATCTTCTTCAATGTATGATTCAGGCAATGCCATATCTTCAGTATCTAATACACATGCGTATAGATTTTGTAAGTTTTCAGCAGTTGGATTTTGTTCTTCAACATCAATGATGTTTTTTACTGCTTCCATATTTTCTTCTTTTGCTTGGTATACTTTAATTTTAGCCATTGTTTTAATCTCCTTTATAACGTAATCGTAGAGGCTACACTTCATTATAACGTTTTTTTTATGAAAGATGAAATCGTTATATGTATTTATAGGGAAATTTATGCGTTATTACTCATTATTGGCGTAATTTCATTATTAATGAGATGAGTAGGTAGCTATATTCCTACGTTAAAGTTATATTATCCAAGCTTTTCTCATATCTCGCTCATATTATGTGTATGAGATAAAACATATAGAGAAGGGATGGGGTGTAAGTGGGTTGTGAGCCGAAAAGAAATTATCGATGTTTCCAAAAGGATACGAGTTAAGAAAAATAGATGAACATATTGTAAATAACTCTACATTACATAAAGTCTCTGAAGATTTTACAAGTCAATTTCAATCAGTTGAAGATTATATAAACCGAGGTATAAGATATTGTGTTTTGTATAAAGGAGAAGTTGTATGCGGTGCATCATCATATAGCATTTATGATAGCGGGATTGAAATTGAAGTAGCGACTAATTACAATCATAGAAGAAAAGGGTTAGCGACTATAGTTAGTGCAGCACTAATCTTGGACTGTTTAGAAAAAGAGATATACCCAAACTGGGATGCAGCGAATACTACATCTGCAAAACTAGCTGAAAAACTAGGATATGTTTTTGATAAGGCGTATGATACTTATTTTGTGGATAATAGATGAAATCGTATTTTCAAATAAAAGAGCAGTTAGCAAAAGCTAACTGCTCCTCTCCAAAGGGGGAATGGAGAGATACAATCATGTTACTTACATTATTGACGGGAGGTTGATTTTTAATCAATCTATTATAAAAGTTGAGATAAAATATTTTTAATTAACCCTGAGGATCCAATTAAGAGTACTGATAAAAAAACGATTGAGAATATACTTTTTTTAGGTTTTTTTAATTCTATGTATATGTTAATAATGGCACCAATTGCAACTACAGTAAAGATAACGAGTCTTACTACATCTATCATAAATAACGCTCCTTTTAATTACTTAATTGTATTATATAGGAATTCGCGTTTCGATTAGTTTATTTAAATACGATTTAAGGTAATTTTAAACAAACTAATCTTTTATACAAAAGTAAGGTTAAGGAAAAAGATAGCGTAAGTAGTAATAGTATATCTTGTAGAAGCTGATGTAGACCAAATAAAGTAGGGTTATTATCTATGTGGAAAAGTATAATTAATATTTATATATACTCACTTTAGGTACCTTTACAACTTAAATAATAAAACATGCTTTTCATAATGATCCAAACACCAATTATATTTTTGTAGAATAATTGGATGAACAACTTCTTTCGTAGTATCGACCTCAGTATAGCCATATTTCTTATAAAAGTTTTCTAATTCCTCAAAAGGAAGACAATATACATTTGGAACTTGTAATTTCTTCGCAGTTTCTACTAAAAATGAAACAAGATCCCCAGCTAATTGTAGCCCTCTAAATTGAGGAAGAATATAAATTCCACCCATTTCTAAAGTATCTTCATCTATTTGGACTAATCGTCCAATACCTGCATACTCATTGTTGTATGTAATAATTGCAACTTTATCTCTTTTTAAATCACTTCGTACAAATCCTATTGAGTCATATTGATTATTAATCCATTCTAAATCATTAGATGTAGCCATTTGAATACTCATTTATATCTCCCCTTTATAAAAAATGTAATTTTCTTATTATATAGAATATAATATCAGGAAAAAAGTGATTATAATGGCATGATTTTTATTATCAGTTCAAGTTTTGAAGAATAGTGCATACAATATAAAGTGTTTTCCTTTCTTCATTTAAGTTTTACGTATATAATTTAAAAGTACTATTTTTATTTTATATTTTTTATATTTATAACAGAATAGAGGTTTAAAAATGGGTGTTAAAATCATTACGGATAGTGCAGCGGATTTACCGGTAGAATTGCTGCAAGCATATGATATTGATTTAATTCCACTCCGTGTTTATGATGAAGCAGAAACAGAGTATTTAGATGGAGTTACATTAGAGTCAGTTACATTATTGCAAAATATGAGAGAAGGCGCTGTTTATAGAACGTCATTGCCTTCACTTGAAACTTTCCAGGAAAAATTTGTTTCTTATGCAAAAGAAGGTAATCCTTGTATATATTTAGCTTTTTCATCTGAACTGTCTGGTACATATCAATCATCAGTTCTCATTAAAGAGGAAGTAAAAGAAACATATGCTAACTTGGATTTAGAAATTATTGATACGAAATGTGCTTCGCTCGGTCAAGGGCTTGTCGTATTAGAAGCTGCTAAAATGGCGAAAGACGGTGCATCAAAAGAAGATATTTTAAAACGTGTTGATTTTCTAATGAACCATATGGAACATATCTTCACTGTAGCTGACTTACAGTACTTAGTGAGAGGTGGACGTTTAAGTAAAGTCGCAGGATTTATCGGTGGTTTACTAAACATTAAGCCAATCTTAAACGTGGAAGAAGGAAAGCTTGTACCACTTGAAAAAGTCCGAGGGAAAAAGAAAGTACTTGGCCGAATTGTCGATATAATGGAAGAGCGCGGAAAGGAACTTAAAGGTCAAACAATCGCAATGACTCATGGTGATGACTTAGAAACAGCTGAAGCATTAAAAGCATTAATTACTGATAGATTTGGCTGTGAAGTATTTATCGTAAATACAATTGGTGCAGCAATTGGAGCACATACAGGACCGGGTGTTATAACGTTATTTTTCTTAAATGAAGTCGAGTAAAGGATTGATCTTTTGATCAATCCTTTTTTCTTATTAATCTGTAATAATCGGTCGATATGGTATCGGTGAAGATAAAATCATCGAAGTTTTGACTGTTCCAAATGGTATAACGATATCAATTAATTCCTCTAATTCTTTCATAGAGTGAACCGCTACCTTTAAATAATAGCTACTTTCACCTGTTACTCGATGACATTCGAGTATTCTATATTCTTCGTAGATTTTCTCCTCAAATTTTTTGCAAGGAATCTTTAGATTTTCAATTCTTAAAAATGCTTGAATTGATTTTCCTACTGCATCTAATGATATCCGTGCAGTATATTTCTCGATTATTCCAGTATCTTGTAATCTCTTTAGCCTTTCGGTAACACTAGGACGGCTGAGGTGTAAGTGCTCAGTCATTTCTGTAATCGTCATTCTCGCATCTTCTTGTAGTAATAACGTAATTTTCTTGTCAATTTCATCCATGAATTATGCTCCTTTGCAAAATTGAAATTAAATTTCCGAAATAAATACATAATATAAAATCTAATGTTAAATTACATGCACTTTTGTATATTGAATAGAATGATAACTTTCTATAATTAAAATATAAATGGAGGTGCATGTAATGTCTAATCATTTTGGTGAAACAATTTCTATTAAAAAGGGAACAGCCTTATACGTCGGAGCGGTTCTAGGATCAGGAATTCTTATATTACCTGGTATGACAGCGAGTGTAGCAGAGGGGAATGCAATTGTTTCTTGGCTTGTTATGATATTACTTAGTATTCCACTTGCATTCACATTCGCATTTTTATCGATAGAGCATCCAAGTGCTGGTGGAATAGCTACTTTTGCAGAAAAAGCTTTCGGTAAAAAGATAGGTGCTATTATAGGATGGTGTTTTTTTATTGCAGGTAGTGTTGGGCAAATCGTAGTCTCAATGACTGGTGGAATGTATATAGTGAGAGTGTTTGATTTATCATCATATTTTTCTTACGTTATAGCGCTTATTATTTTAAGTACTTCAATTGTTTTCAATTTATATGGGTTAAAAATGAGTGGGTGGTTTCAAGTATGTATTGGTGTATTAACTTTCTTTATTTTAATCGTAACTATTATTAGTTCGCTATCTTATATTGAAATGAAGAATATAAATGTACATATTTCTATGCAAGAAATAAATCCAATTTTAGAGGCATCATTATTAATTTTTTGGTCTTTTTTCGGCTGGGAAGCTATTGCAAGTTTAGCTCCAGAATTTAAAACACCTAGAAAAAGAAATATTATTTTATCTACGGGATTTGCGATTGTTATTATTGGAGTTTTATATATAGGTATTGCATTATCAGTAATTGGAACGAAATCTTATTATATCAATGCTGATAATACTACAGCTCTTGTGCTTGTAATCAAGCAAACTTTAGGTGAACAATTTGCATGGGTAATTGGATTTTTAGCTTTTATCATTTGTTTAGGGACGACAAATGCATTTATTGCAAGTATGGGGCGCTTAGGTTATTCACTAGGGAAAGAAGAAATTGCACCTCGTTATTTAGCACATATTAATGAAAAAAGAGAAAACCCAACAAATGCAGTAAAAGTGGTAGGTTGTATTGCAATAATTGGTTTACTAATAAGTTTCGTTTTTCAAATTAGTATAGAGAACATCGTATTAATACCAAACTCATTAGGAATTATTACATATATAGTCGGTGCTGCGGCTGGAATGAAATTAATAAAAAACAAGTTAGGAAAAGTTTTTTCTGTAGTAGCTTTTACATGTTGCATAGTGGTTTATCCTTTTATTGGGGGAGTAATACTTATTCCATTGGTAGTATCATTCATATGTTTATGCTATTTGCGGTTTCGTAACAGAAGATAAATAAGAATGAGATTATAGAAATCTAAATATTTAAAGATATTAAATTTTTTTCGTTTCATATATAATTGTGAAGGGGGAATATTTGTAACTATTTGTAAAAAAGGGAGGCGGCTATAAAATGCATGAAATTGCTAAGTGGGATTTAGATTCATTGTATTCGAATGAAGATATCCTATCTCCAATATTGAAGCTGAAAGAACAATTTTTTGTAACAAAAGATATAGTGATTCTTTCAAAACTTATTCAAGCTATTGAAAAAGCAGAATACTATTTGTACTGTCGATCGGCTGAAGAAAGTGTTACATCGGATAATACTAGATTGACTGTGAAAGTAAAGGAATTAAAAAGTGAAGTGCAGCAAGTCATACAGCAAAGTGAGGTGGAAATTACCGATAGTACTAGGCTAATAAAAGATGAACTAAGTGCGTGGGAAAATATGTACATACAATTAAGGAATAGGATAGAAATAGAGCACAATAATAAGCAATTATCATTTGGACAAGCAAATCATGTTGCAATGAATAGTGATAATGAAAAGGAAAGGCTAGAAGTATTCGAGTCATTAACATGTGCTTTACATAAGGAGAAAGAAATTTTTGCTACTGTATTAAATCAAATAGGAAGATTGCGTAATACAAAGAGTAATGAATTAGAAGACATAGATATTTTAACTCAATCTTTTCATGCAAATGGCATTTCAGAAACTGTATTATTACAAATATGGAATGCGACTGAAGAAAATCTTGATAAATTAGTAAGTGTTTTAAATGTGTATAAGAAAGGTAGAGCTTCGATTACATGGCATGAACTTATGACAGTAAAGGAAAATAATGAGGTAATTATTCCTTTTTCGGTAGCAGTACAAAACATATACGATGCATTAAAAAATATAGATGAAGAATTAGCAGAATTTGCACGTCATGCGATAGAAAGTGGTTGGGTAGATGCAGAGCTGAGAGAGAATAAACCACCAGGTGGATTTTGTGCTCCTTTTTTCAGTGAGAAAGAATCTCGAATCTCAATGCGTTACGACGGAAGTATCGATAGTGTAAGAGTACTTGCCCACGAACTAGGACATGCTTGGCATTTTTATAATATGAGTTTTGAACAATCCTCTTCTTTTTTAGATGATTATTTGCCAATGAGTACAGCTGAATCAGCATCTATTTTCTTTGAAACGGTGCTTATAAATTATCTAATTCAAACAACAGATAGTATAGATATGAAAAAGTCATTGCTTAGCTGGAAAATAAGAAACTGTTTTAATTATGTAATGGCAATTCGAGCATCGTACGAATTTGAGAAGAACTTTTACGAGAAATGTAAAGAAAGTCCTTTAAGTGCTGATGAAATCGAAAAATTATCTATAGTAGCGCAAGAAAAAGCATATGGAAATTCATTATCAGAATATCAGCCGTTTGTTTGGATGAAATATGTTCAGTTTTATTTAGCAGATGTTCCTTTTTATAATTATCCATACACATTTGGGTATTTAGCTAGTTTTAGTTTATTAGAAATAGCTAAAGAAAGGAAAAGTATTTTTCACTTGAAATATAAAGAGTTTTTACGAGAAACAGGAAAAGCTCCAGTGGAAGAACTGATGAAAAAATATTTTGAAATAAATATAACGAGCTATGAATTTTGGGGTAAGGCTTTTAGACAAATTTCTATAGATATTGATGAATATTTGAGGCTTATATAAGGGGCGAGTATAGTGGATTACCAACTTATAAAGGGAATACCTTTTTCAACTTTAGAATATACAAAAGCTATAAGTTTATTAAAAAGTTGGCTACATGAAAAACAAGAGAAACCAAGATTTGTAGTAACTGCAAATCCTGAAATTGTTATGTCTGCAAAGGAAAGTACGGCTAAATCTAAACAGTTTAAAAAGATGTTACTATCTGCGGATTTAATAACAGCGGATGGAATTGGTGTCATAATTGGCTCGAAAATATTAAAAGGAACGCTGAAAGAACGCGTCACTGGGGCAGATATCACTCACGATTTAATAAAATATTGTAACGATAATCGATACCGTGTCTTTCTTTTTGGAGCTGCACCAGAAAGTAATAAAAAGGCATTAGTAAAATTAAATGAGCAGTTCCCAGGCGCACAGTTTAAAGGACAGCATGGATTTGTAAATGGTGAGGAAATAGAAGAAGTAAAAATGAAAATAAAGCAATTCAAGCCGCACTTATTGCTAGTAGGACTAGGTTCACCGAAACAAGAAGAATTCATCTATGAAAACATACAAACATTAAACGTTCCACTATCTATTGGTATTGGAGGTATGATCGATATATTATCTGGTACTGTAAAAAGAGCACCGAAAATTATGAGGGATACAGGAACTGAATGGTTATATAGATTACTCTCACAGCCGAAAAGATTAAAGAGACAAATCGTACTTCCGAAATTTTTATTGTCGGTTATGTCTGAAAGAATTAAAGGGAGTAATTAATAAAGGAGAGTACATTCATGAACAGAATCGGAATTATCGGAGCAATGCAAATTGAAATAGACTTACTTTTAGAAAAATTAGTTATACAAGAAGAACAAATAATTGCGGGAATGCCTTTTTACGTTGGAGAATTCATGGGAACTGAAGTAATTGTTACAAGATGTGGTGTAGGGAAAGTAAATGCAGCCGCATGTACGCAAACATTAATTCATAAATTTGATGTAGATGCTATCATCAATACAGGTGTTGCTGGTAGATTACACCTAGATGTAAAAGTTGGTGATATTGTTATTTCAACGAATGTTACCCATCATGATGTAAGTAAGACTCAAATGAAAAACTTATTTCCGTTTCAAGAAGAATTTATCGCAAGTAAGGAATTAGTAGAGCTAGCGCGTAAAGCATGTAATAGTAGTTCTTTACATATGGAAATTCATGAAGGAAGAATCGTAAGCGGTGAATGTTTTGTTGAAGATTCAAAACTAAAAGCGAAATTAATAGATGAATATGCACCGCATTGTACAGAAATGGAAGGTGCAGCAATTGGACATGTTGCCTACATAAATGAAGTACCGTTTCTCGTAATACGATGTATTTCTGACAGTGCAGACGATGAAGCACAAATTTCTTATGATGACTTCGCGAAAACGGCCGCAAACTATTGTTCAGAAATTATCGTTGAGATGTTGAAAAATATATCGAGTAAAACGTATAGTTCAAAAGGAGGGAATGAAATGTTACAAGCATTCATTTTTGATATGGACGGAACGTTATTTCAAACAGATAAAATTTTAGAATTATCGTTAGATGATACATTTGATCACTTAAGATCCCTTCAATTATGGGATACGGTAACACCTATTGAAAAATACCGTGAAATTATGGGTGTGCCTTTACCGAAAGTTTGGGAAACTTTATTACCGAATCATTCTATTGAAGTAAGAGAACAAACTGATGCATATTTTTTAGAAAGATTAATTGAAAACATTAAGAGTGGAAAAGGTGCTTTATATCCGAATGTAAAAGAGATTTTTACATATATAAAAGAAAATAATTGTTCAATTTATATTGCAAGTAATGGTTTAACTGAATACTTACGAGCAATCGTATCTTATTATGCTTTAGACCAATGGGTTACTGAAACATTTAGTATTGAACAAATAAACTCGCTTAATAAAAGCGACTTAGTAAAAAGTATTTTGAACAAATATGATATAAAAGAAGCAGCTATAGTTGGGGACCGATTATCTGATATAAACGCAGCTAAAGATAATGGCTTGATTGCGATTGGATGTAATTTTGATTTTGCACAAGAAGATGAACTTGTTCAGGCAGATATAGTAATAGATGATTTAATGGAGTTGAAGGGGATATTACCTGCTGTACAGAGATAATAAAGTTATTTAATAATCCTCTTTCTACTAACGGAATAGATTAGCTCAATAGGGAACCCCAAAAAATACTTGTGGCTTTTGAATGTTAAATACAAAGTAGACTCTGCAATAAAGAGGTAGAGAGATAGTATAATTCATTTGTGATAAATTAGTAATAGTTTGAATTGGATTATAAAGTGTGTGCGTTTTTTACCAAGTCCTATATGTCTCATTCTATGGAGGGAATATGCTTAAAAATAATTTTAAAATTAGTAACATTCCTGTAGTTTTATGGGGAGATAAGAGTGAGAAGATTTTTATTGCAGTACATGGAAATATGTCAAATAAGGAAGATGCAGTTATTCAAATACTTGCCGAAGAAGCTAATCAAAAAGGTTATCAAGTATTAAGCTTTGATTTACCTGAGCATGGAGAAAGAACAAATGATAATACCCCTTGCAAAGTACAGGTTTGTGCTAGTGAATTATCTATAATTATGAATTACGCAAAAGAACAATGGAAAGAAGTAAGCGTGTTTGCATGTAGTATCGGAGCTTATTTTAGCCTTTTAGCCTATCAAAATGATGCGATAGAAAAGGCATTATTTTTATCACCAGTAGTTAATATGGAACGAATTATCGAAAATATGATGAAATGGTTTAATGTAACACCAGAACTTTTGCAAAAAGAAATGACTATAGAGACACCGATTGGTCAAAAGTTATATTGGGATTATTTATGTTATGTAAAAGAACATCCTATTAATACATGGGATACAGATACATATATTATGTACGGGGCCAAGGATGAACTGTGCGAATTTAAAATTATTAATGATTTTACAAAAAAACATCGTTGTGAATTAGAAGTCATGGAGACGGGTGAACATTACTTTCATACTGCAGAACAGTTAAAGATATTTCAACAGTGGTTACACAAACATATCAATTAACGAAGTATAATTTATCTTGGGTCTGTTTGAGAATAAACTAATATAATATTTCATCATATTTGAGTACAAATAGTTTTAAACGTATAGCAATTAAACAATTATATTATCGATTTACATCTGAAGTGCAAAATACGCATGACACAAATTGAATGAAGTAACAACCATAAAAATGCTCAGAATAAATAGTTCTTGAGCATTTTATTTCATATTAAGGGGGAATTTATTTGAAAGATATACATATTCAACAAATTGAAGATTTAATGTTATACGAACACAATTACCTTGTTCAAGAAAGCAAAGAAGAAGGATTTAATTTCCTAATAAAACTAATAAGTGAATATGAAAATAAAATAAACACATTTAATAAAACTGGTGAATGTTTATATGGTATTTTTCAAGGGGAAAAGTTAATTGGAATAGGAGGGTTGAATGAGGATCCTTATACAGAAAATAATAAGATTGGCCGATTAAGGAGATTTTATATTTTAAAGAATTATCGTCGTATAGGGCTAGGGAAGTTGTTATTAAACCAACTATTATCTTATGCGGAAAAGAATTTTAAAGTAGTTGTTTTACATACAGATACAAAGCAAGGCGATGCATTTTATACTGCAAATGGATTTGTGAAAGGGGAATTATTTAAAGGATCTAGTCATTATAAAGTATTATATGAGTAAAAAAGAGACCTCAGCTTCGAAACCATAAGCTTATGAAGTCTCTTTTTTCTAGTCAATTATGTTCAACGTTCATTTCTTTCAATAATCCCTTCGGATCACCTTTTACATAATAGAAATGTGGATTATTTTCATCGTCGTAAAGCATAATATAAGGTTTTTCGTTAAGTGGTAGAAGAATAAGTACTTCATCAATTGTAGTTTGTAGCCATTGATTTGTAATCGAAACTGGTTTAGATAGAGGGATTTTTATCATGTGACCATCTTTTGGAACGACATTTAAGTTTTTGAACGGGCCAGTAATGGATTTAGCATATTGAACAGCTTCTTTTTGAATAGCTGAATCTAAAGATTGTTTTTGAACGACCATTTCTTTTTTGCAATCAAATACTTCAATTTGTTGATTACTATTTGCGAACACGTTTGTCGATAATAAGAAACAAAGAAGAGTAATGACCCCAATTTTTTTAATCATAATACAACACCTCGTCTTTACTATACCCTTAAAAAGTTCAAATATTTTTCTGTCACATTTATGTAACAAAGAAGTTGTATAATACAGTTGGTTTTTGTTTAAAAGTAATGGAGGATCATTCATGAAAGTATTAATTGCAGATGATGAACAAGATATGTTAAGGATTTTAAAAGCTTATTTTGAAAAAGAAGGCTTCGAAGTGTTATTAGCGAAAGATGGAGAGGAAGCACTTCAAATATTTTATGATGAGAAAATTGATTTAGCTATTTTAGATTGGATGATGCCGAAACATAGTGGTATTACTGTCTGTCAAGAAATAAAAAAGAATTCAAGCGTAAAGGTATTAATGCTTACGGCAAAAAGTGAAAGTGAAGATGAATTAGCAGCGCTTCAAAGTGGGGCAGATGAATACGTAAAAAAACCATTTCATCCAGGCGTACTCATTACGCGAGCGAAAAAGCTAATACAGCATGATGATGTCATTCAAGTTCAAGATTTGAAAATTGATTTTACGAAAAATAAAGTTTATAAAAATGACAAAGAGTTAGATATTACAAAAACAGAGCTAGAATTAATAAAGTGTTTTTTAAATCATAAAGGCATGATTTTAACTCGTAAAAAATTGTTAGATATCGTATGGGGATTTGACTACTTTGGAGAAGAGCGAACTGTTGATACACATGTAAGGAGATTAAGAAAAAAAGTTGGAGAAAATATTATAAAGACGCATCGTGGGCTAGGATATAGTTTGGAGGAACAGAGTGAATAAACTTGGAAAAAAACTATTTCTCAGCATTTCTTTAACTGTTATTCTTATTTTTACGATTTCTTTATTATTAATTAACTATCTTTTACCGAAATATAATATTTACAAAACACGAGAAAGTTTAAAAGGTATTACAGCACAAATACAGTCCATACCGAGCGAACAAATAGATGAAGCAATTTCTAGCATTGAAAATAAAGGAACTGTCACGATTGCGTATACATCAATTAACAATTCGGAAGATCATATTAATGATGAGTTACGCTTGCAACTTACAAGGAAAAGAGTTGCCCTTAATAAACTTTGGATTACAAAAGGTGAAATAATAAAAGTAAAGAACTTCGGACAATTGAATAAAATATATGATCAAGAGAAAACCAAATCTAGTTTTTTTGTGAAATATATTGCGAAAAACGATATGTTGATTTTAGTAGGGGTTTCTATCGCACATTCGAATGAAATAATAAAAACGTTAAACGCATTGTATTTATTCATTTTAGGTATGACGATTTTACTTATTATTGTACTTGTATGGATATTGTCAAAAGCAATTACGACACCACTGAAAGAATTAAGTGATGTCGCAGAAGATATTTCACGTTTAAAGTTTAAAAAGACAAAAGTGAAAACGAATGATGAAATAGGAGACTTAGCCACTAGTATTAATATCATGAGTGAAAAACTACATGAAGCCCATGAAGATTTAACAGATCGAAATGAACATTTAAAACGATTTATGGGTGATGTGACGCATGAATTAAAAACACCAATAGCACTAGTAAAAGCATATTCTATGGGAATAAAAGATGGTCTAGATGATGGTACGTACATAGATACAATCATTAAACAAACAGATCAAATATCAAATTTAATTGAAGAATTATTACGATTTTCTAAATTGGAAAGAGATGTTTTGCAAAAAGAAGAATTCTCTATTAAATCACTACTCCAAAGTATTATAGATAAGCATAAGATTGAACTGGATTCAAAAGAAATTGATTTGCATGTGAATTATAATGTTGGCGATGCAATTATTTATGCAGATGTAAATAAAATGAGTATGGTATTACAAAATTTAATTTCCAATGCGATAAAATATACAACAAATCAAAATATAAAAATTACTTTAGAAGATCGAAATGAAAGTGTATATTTTCAAATTCAAAATGGTATGAATGGTGAACAAATGAAAGATATCGATAAAATTTGGGAGCCTTTTTACGTCTTAGAATCTTCTCGTAGTAAAGACCATTCAGGTACAGGACTAGGTTTAGCAATCGTGAAAAGTATTTTAGAAAGGCATGGTTTTGACTATGGTGTATCTACTATAGAGGGAGAAATACGGTTTTATATAACTATGAAGAATGAATAATTTAATACGATTAGAAGCATCGTCTATTAATAGGCGATGCTTCTAATCGATTATATGTGAGTAGTAAACGAGAATAAATAACTTCGAAAAATCGTTGGAAGAGTGTTCTGCAAATTTCTCAAGTGGTTGCATGAAGTGTTAACTGAATTTTCAGTAATTTTGTTGTATAGTAAAAGGAGAAATATATGGGGAGGAAAGAGTATGGGGAAAAAGAAAATAGCTACACTATCAGCAATATTATCTTTATCAATTGCATCAGGTGTTTCTAGTATGACTGCGTATGCGGACAATAAAGACACAAACTACATAAATAAGAATGACGTTAAATTAAATGGAAAAATCTCAGAAGCGTTACGTTCAAACACGAAGATTGAATTAGAGAATGGGATGACAAAACCGATTTACTCGCTTGATGAAGCGATTGTTGAAAATTTATTTGTAGAAACGGAAGTAGATAGTGATCGAGATGGAAAAAAAGATCGAGTATCAGTAAAAGTTATGCGTCCAAAAACTGATCCAAATGTGAAAGTTCCTGTTATATATGAAATGAGTCCATATCGAGCGGGTTTAAAAGACGTTCCTGTATATAATATAGATGAAGAATTGTATGCGTATGAAGGCAAACCGTATGGAGCTGTTAATCTTGGTTCATACGGAAATTATTATGTACCAAGAGGCTATGCAGTCATTTTAGGTGAAAGTATTGGAACTGGGAAATCAGATGGGTGTCCGACGACTGGGGATGAGCAAGAAATATTAGGGACGAAATCTGTAATTGATTGGGTAAATGGACGTGCGAAAGCATATAAAGAAAATGGTGAGGAAGTTAAAGCCGATTGGTCAACGGGAAATGTAGGTATGACAGGAGTCTCTTATAATGGTACGTTACCGAATGCTGTTGCAACGACAGGCGTTGAAGGGTTAAAAACAATTATACCAATTGCAGCGATTAGTAGTTGGTATGATTATTATCGTGCAAACGGTGCAGTCATTGCGCCAGGTGGATACCAAGGAGAAGATACAGATAATATGGCAGAAGCAGTACTAACAAGAGAAAATCCTGAAGTTTGTGGACAAGTAATAAAAGAGTTAACAGCAGGACAGGACCGAAAAACTGGTAATTATAATGATTTTTGGGACAAACGTAATTATGTAAAAGATGCTAAAAACGTAAAAGCGAGTGTATTTGTTGTTCATGGTTTAAATGATTGGAATGTAAAGACGAAGCAGTTTGCGCAGTGGTGGGAAGCGCTTGGAGAGAATGGTGTCCCTCGTAAAATGTGGTTACATCAAGGTGGACACGGTGGGACATCAACGAATGACTGGCAAAAAACACAAAATAAATGGTTTGATTACTGGCTATATGGAATTGAAAATGGCATTATGAATGAACCAATGGTTGATGTACAACGTGAAAATAAAACATGGGAAAAATTAAAAAACTGGCCAGATCCAGCAGCTGTACCGTCAAAAATTCGTATGTATTTAAGTAACAAAGCAGTTAATTTACCATTGAGCATGGGGACTGTTAATAAGGTGTTTTCATTCGTAGATGATGCAAAAATGAAATCAAACGAATTAGTAGCAAACCCAGAATTAGAAGTAGCCAATCGATTAGTGTATACAATGCCTGTACTGCCAAAAGATACGCGTATAAGTGGTACGCCAAAGATTTCAATTACAGGAAATATTGATCGATCTGTATCAAATTTAACAGCATTACTTGTTGACTATGGAGGAACGAAGCCGGAAATCGTAACACGAGGCTGGATGGATCCACAAAACTTAAAGAGTATAGAAACTTCAACAGCGATTCAACCGGGCAAAGATTATACATTTACATGGGACATGCAGCCAGATGATTATGTCTTTAAAGCTGGGCATCAAATTGGAGTTGTTTTAATTGCAAGTGATTATGATTATACAATTAGACCAAAAGCGGGCACGAAGCTTACAGTGAAATTAAGTGAAGTGACATTGCCAATTGTGAAATAAATAGTTATGGATAAAGGGCTTACTACAAAGTAAGCTCTTTACATTTTGAAAGGGGGAGTTTAATGTGAATGTTTATTGGTAGATACAAAAAGGCTTACAATAAATAAAAAAATTGCATTTATGATCAATAGGCCACTAAATGTAAGCCCAGCAAAACCTCCAGCGAATCCATCTCCTACTTTTTCACCAATTACATGCAAAGTGGCAAAGAAAACGATGGGGGAAGAAAGAATGAAAATGCCACTTGTAATTTTCCATATTCGTCTATACTTCTTTGCAATAAAGAAAATTACAGCATTAAAAGCAATAAGAAGTAAAAGAAATATAATGAATGAATTCATCATAGGCTCCTCTTGGTAAAATTCTGAATTTTCATTCACAAGGGTATGTTATATAATATGATTATATTGTATGGAAAGCGAGTGATATATTATGACAGTCAGCTCTTTCGAATTTTCATTAAAAGTAAAGGTACAGGAAGATTAATTGAATGAAAATCTTCCGTACGTAAAAAACGGAGGAGAAAATAAATGTTTAGTTTTTATAGTACACTTTGCACGGAACTTTACGATTTCACAAAGCCTGTCGGTTATTCTTTAAATGGTGATATTGAGTATTACGAAGAACGTTTAAAAAATTGCACCGGAAGAATTCTCGAAGCAGCGGTAGGATCAGGGCGTGTCATCATCCCACTTCTAGAGGCTGGATTTAAAGTAGATGGGATAGATTATTCACCTGAAATGCTAGAATCGTGCCGCGTGCGATGTAAAGAGAGAAACTTACATCCTAATTTATATGAAGGAAGCTTACAACAATTTTCACTGCCACATAAATACGAGGCAATTATCATTCCTACTGGATCTTTTTGTTTAATTGAAAATCGTGTGGATTCTATAAACGCATTGAAATGTTTTTATGAACATCTTAATCCAGGCGGGCGATTAATCGTAGATATTATGCTTCCCCATGACTGGAAGACTGGGGAAATTCATACATCGACTTTTTCTTTGCCGAGCGGAGATGGAATTACATTAGAAAATAAATCAATTGAAATAGATTGGCTGAACCAAGTTACTCTATCATATTTAAAATATGAAAAATGGAGTAAAGGACAGTTAGTACAAACAGAACTACAACGCTTTGCGGTACGCTGGTATGGAATAGAAGAGTTTAAACTTCTGTTAGAAAGTATAGGTTTCTCTAACATTACTTGTTCTGCTGATTATGTTTATGAAAATGAACCGTCAAATGCTAATCAAATGTTTACTTTTGAAGCCGTACGAAAAGAAAAATGAAGAACTACCTAAGAAAACAAGGCGATCGACATAATATCGATTGCCTTGTTTTATTTGTATATTATTTACATGCTATTTCGTTTTCATCGTCCAAGCATCTTTCTATTAACTACATATGCTATTTATATTAGAGACAGTCACTATTTTAAATAGAACTGTTATTTTTCTATAAATGTTATTTTGGAGAAGTGGGGGGATAAATTTGGAAAACGTAGAACAAGATAGAATTGAGAATCAAGTGTATTCAAATCGTGTAGTAAGATCAGAATTTGATGCGAATTGGGAAACGTGTATATCAAAAAGTGGTTATGTAATTTATGTAGCAACAAGTAACAATGCTGAAGTAACAGTACTTCTTGCAGATGGTTCAAGTAAATTATTAATTTTTGAAAAAGGCGGTAAAGTAGTAGTAGGTGGCGGTGGAACAAGTCATTACAGTAAGCCACATATCGCAAGAAATATTTAAGGAGTTAATTGAGAAGAAACCTATAAGTAACATAGAAAAAGCATTTCCTATTTCGGGAAATGCTTTTTCTATGTTATAGTATAATAGTGTTTCAAAACAATGTTATTTTAATATATTTCAGATTTTGTTGTGTATTATTTTTATATTAAATTAGTTGTGTAAGTATTTTTTTATATAAGGAGTAATAATTAGAAAAATGAAAAATATCGACTTTATACTAGAAAGTGATGAGGCATTAAAACCGTCTGAACGATTAGTACTATTATTATTAGAGAAGCATAGAATGTTATATACGAACGATCTATTAGCATTATCTAATTTATCATATAAAACATTAACGGATTCATTAACAGCACTAGTTTTAAAATCATATGTACTAAAGGAAACAGGCAAGGGAAGAAGACAGAATTGTTATAGGTTGGTATGATAAGATTCCTCATTTTAGAGATCTTATATTAATGTTTTTGAATGTAAGGGTAAATTCTATTTTGGTTTTCAAATGAAAAATACAGGGCAAGGCTCGCTTGTATATTTGAATTTCATTTTTATTAATGTAATTCTATCAGTATTGAAAATAGAAAAATAAAATAAACTGCAAAAAACAGAAATAAAAAAACAATCCGTTTTTAAAATGGATTGTTTTTTATTGGAATAATATTATTTAATGAATGGAAAACAGGAATGATTATTCTACTTCACTTGTATACTTTTCAGGTAATAATTCCATTACGTTACATTTTACAAGTTCACCATTATAAGAGAGTATAACATTCGTATTTTTTCCGTAATCACTTATTAATTCTCGACACATCCCACATGGAGCAACAACCCAACATTTTTCTATATCTTCATGAGGGTGTGGGTGTGCAACTGCTACAATGGTATCAAATTCATAATCACCTTCGGAAATAGATTTTCCTATTGCCATGGCTTCACCACATACTGTTATTCTTCCAACATTTGCTTCAACATGCACTGCTGCATAAATATTACCCGTTTTAGTTCGTACAGCTGAACCGATATGATGACGACCATATTTATAGTTTTTTTCGATTACTTTTTCAGCAGCTGTAATTAAATTATAGTCTTCACTATTTAAAGGCATTACTTGTAACATAATTTCTCCTCCTTATAAAACATGATTATTGATATTTTAACGGGATATTTTAATATTTAAAACAAAAGATAGAAATACGATAGATAATATTGTTATGTAAACTGTTATTTTAAGAGGAAAATATAATAATCAATAGAACATATAGAAGAGTGTAATTAAATATTTTGAATGATGGGAGATTATTATGGAGATTTTACAATCAATAGCACAAGCTGTTATAAGTGGTAATAAGGAAAAAGTGGTGGAGTTTATAAAGACGAATCCAAGTGCAGTTAATGAATTTAGTGAAGATGGGTGGACGCTACTTCATTTAGCGGCTTATTTTGGACAAAAAAAGCTAGCGAGTTTTCTTTTAGAAAGTGGTGCAGATATACATATTAGAGCAAAGAACGAAAACGAAAATACACCTTTACAAGCGGCAATAGCGAATAAGCAAATTGAACTTGTTGCTTTCTTAATTGAAAAAGGATCAGATGTAAATGTTATACAAAGTGGTGGTTGGACGGGTCTCCACGAAGCAGCATTATTAGGGAATGAAGAAATTATCGTATTGCTTCTTAAAAATGGAGCTAATAAGATGATTGAGAAAAATGATGGAAAAACAGCCTATGATATTGCATTAGAAAAAGGACATGAGCACCTTTTACATTATTTGCATCAGGAAGTGAACATATGATGAATAAATGGAGTATAGGTGTATTTTTATTTGATGATGTAGAAGTGTTAGACTTTGCAGGGCCATTTGAAGTTTTTTCTGTAACCGAAGCGGATGAAGAAAAACCATTTACTGTTTATACAGTTAGTCAAAATGGAGAAATGATTACAGCAAGAAACGGATTAAAGGTACAGCCGGATTATAGTATTGAAGATTTACCACCAGTTGATATTTTACTTATTCCAGGTGGTAAAGGTGTTCGGGAAAAGGAAGTGAAAAATGATATTATAATCAATTGGGTTCGTCAGCAAATGAAAGAAGTAAAACTAATGACTTCAGTTTGTACTGGAGCGTTATTACTTGCGAAAGCCGGTTTACTGGATGGCTTAAAAGCCACAACGCACTGGGCTAGTATTCAAACGTTCAAAAAAGATTTTCCGAATGTAGAAGTAATGGAGAATGTGAAATTTGTAGATGAAGGGCACATCATTACATCGGCAGGTATTTCAGCTGGTATTAACATGTCATTTCATATTGTGAAAAATTTGTTAGGTGTGGAGGTTGCTGAGGATACGGCAAAAAGTATGGAATATGATATTGATTTACAAAATTAAAAAAGCCCAAATTGGGCTTTTTTCTTATTTTAAGTGTATATAGGTATGATCTATGCTCTAAACTTAAGCTCTTAAATAGTCATTCTGGTTTTATCAAATGTACGACAATGCATTTCTTTTCTCCTTGTAATCATGTTAAAACAAGGAGAAATTTGTATGTAAAAAAACTCTTCTACAATAGTAGAAAAAGAATAACAGAAACTACTATTTTATGCCAGTATACATAAAAAAGTGCAATATAAATATGGAAATGTCGTCGAATGCTATCTTTAATTGGTTAATTAGTGAGATATTTTTGTGAAGGAGCTTATTTTATAAGAATAGAATTAAAGTTAATAAGAAATCATGCCGATGGTAGTGAAAATATATGTGTTAGGGGGATTTCATAATGAGGAAACTCAAGCGAATAAATGTTCCTAATATACAAGAACAACTATCACAGTCTAATGAGAATCGAGCAATTAATAAGAAAAAACTAAGGCGATTTATATTCATGTTTATATTTATTGCGGCGGCTACTTTGTACGTTCAATTTATTTTAACGAAACAACAAGAAATAATTGTAGAAAAAAAAGATACAATAACGAACCAAAAAAAACAATTGCTTTCTTTAAAGAAAGATAAGGCTTCTTTAAAGACTAACATAGAAAATTTAACAGACGATGAAGAAGAAATTTTAAAGTTTGCGAGAAAAGAATATCAATTTTCTAAATCAAATGAAACTATATTTGTGTTGCCGAAGTAGTGTAATAGAACAGTTAGCAATAGCTAGCTGTTTTTTCATGTATGAATGTCATGGTACAAGAAACAATTACATATTGTAAAAATGAAGAGCTCGAGCTGTTTTTGTACTTATGGAATATATACGAAAATAAATGTTGTTAAAATTCTGTCAATTGTATTATAATACAAGGTAAGCGGATACATTTTTTAATCCATGTTGAGTTTATCACTCATACGACTATTAAGAAAACCGTTATCCCGTATTAGAAAGGAAGAGAGCTGTGTACGCTTCAAATACAATTTATGTCGTAGGGGATGCGAAAGCACCTCAAAATAATCCCATTACCGAAAAGTTTAAAAGCTATTTTGTAGCGTTTGTACTTGTTAAGGAGACTGGGGAAATTGTAGATGCAGATTGCTCAGCGACAATTGCATTAACATCTCAATTCGTTAAATATTTATTTCTACATAAAAATATTAATGACCCAGAATTAATAATGGAAATAAAAGATCGTTATTTCGGTTCGTGTCAAAAAGCACTACTTGTAGCATTAAAAGATGCACAGAAAAAATATAATCAAATCGCTGCTTTGTCTACACATTCCTAGACAAAATCCAGCCGTAAGAATCTTCTTATGGCTGGATTTTTTTATTTCCCACTAACCTTCTACATGAAAAGTAGGCAAAAGAGGAGATGTATTGCTCCAAAATCATTGAGGATTAAGGTTCTATTTTGTAAGAAAACGAAAGGATGAACAAAATGAAAATTACTGATGTAAAAGTAAATCGTAGACGTGTAAATCTGCATACACCGTTTAAAACGGCGCTTCGTACTGTAACCGAAATAGAAAGTATAGACGTATATATTCATACAGATGAAGGAATTGTTGGCAAGGGTGCTGCAGCTGCAACACCAGTTATTACGGGGGATTTCGCTAGTGGGATTGAAGAAGCAATTTTAGGGCCGATGCGTTCAAGTTTAATTGGTCAAGATATTACTCAGTTTCAGCAGTTACTACAGCACATTCAAATGAGTTGTATTGGAAATCCAAGTGCAAAAGCGGCGGTAGATATCGCTTTATATGATGTGTATTGTCAATATCATAACGTTCCACTTTACGCATTATTAGGTGGAAAAAAAGAAATTCACACAGATATTACTGTAAGTGTAGATGAACCGTTCATTATGGCGAAAGAGGCAAAGCAACATGTAGAAAAAGGATTTCAAACTTTGAAAATTAAAGTGGGGAAATCTGCCCCTTTAGATTTAGAACGTATTGAAGCGATTCGAAATAGCGTACCAAAAAATACGACGTTACGATTAGATGCAAATCAAGGTTGGAATCCAAAAGAGGCAGTTTCTATCATTAAAGAGATGGAAAATCGTCATTTAAATATTGAATTTATTGAACAACCTGTTCATGCGAAAGATTTGGATGGTTTAAAGTACGTCAAAGATCATGTAAAAACGCCTATTATGGCAGATGAAAGCATATTTTCAGCGGGTGATGCATTGAAAATCGTTCAAGGAGGATATGCAGACTTGCTCAATATTAAATTAATGAAATGCGGTGGTATACGTGAAGCTTGGCGTATTGCTGATATCGCAGAAACAGCTGGTGTAAAATGTATGGTCGGAAGTATGATGGAATCCTCACTTTCTGTTAGTGCTGTAGCCCATTTAGCAGCTGCCCATCCTAATATTCATTACTTCGATCTTGATGCACCGCTTTGGTTAATGGAAGAACCAGAAGGAATGACTTATTCTGGCTCAAAGGTAAACCTTCAATCGACAGTGAATAGTAAATCTTAGGAGAAGAGACTAGTAAACTATCTTTTAAGGGGGATATGTATGAAAAAAGTAGGAACTGCATTTTTAACAACTTTATTTATATTTTCATCGTTTACATCAGCACATGCTGAAGAGAAGAAAGATAGTAAGGCGTTTATCGATGTGTCTGCCGCAACACTTTGGACTGCACCTGATTCATTACGGCTAATTGATGTACCAAGCGCTACAAATCCAGTTGATTTGTGGAAGTGGACGAAATCGATGACACTTGATGAAAAACTTTGGTTAACAAACGCAAATAAATTAGAAACGCAAGCGCTATTAGGTCAAGAAGTAACGGTTGTTGATAAAAAAGGGGACTGGGTGAAAGTGTTAGTCCATGGTCAACCAACACCACGAAATGAAGAAGGCTACCCAGGGTGGATGCCTGAAAAACAGTTAACTTATAATCAAGAATTTGCAGATAAAACAAATGAACCTTTCGTATTAGTAACGAAACCGACAGCAATTTTATATATAAATCCTTCTGAAAAACATAAATCGCTTGAAGTGAGCTATAATACGCGACTGCCGCTACTAAGTGAAGATACAATTTCATATCGCGTGTTGTTACCAAATGGACAGAAAGCTTGGCTACGAAAAAATGATGGAACGGTTTACCGTTCTCAAAATGATATTCCAACCCCGGCGGCCGATGATTTAATAAACACAGGGAAAATGTTTTTAGGATTACCGTACATTTGGGCTGGTACAAGTGGCTTCGGATTTGATTGTTCTGGATTTACACATACAATTTATAAATCGCACGGTATTACCATTCCGCGAGATTCTGGACCGCAATCGAGAAATGGAGTTGCAGTGGATAAAGAACATTTACAAAAAGGAGATTTAATTTTCTTCGCACATGATCAAGGGAAAGGTAGTGTTCATCACGTTGCTATGTATATTGGTGACGGAAATATGATTCACTCACCAAGAGCTGAAAGATCGGTAGAGATTATATCACTAAATACACCAGGATATATAGAAGAATACGCTGGTGCGCGTCGTTACTTACCTTAAAAAATAGAGGGAGGTTTTCAAATGAAAAAAGTTGTTCGTTACTCATTAGTTAGTACTCTGTTAGTTTCTTCAATTTTAGTTGGCTGCGCAAAAGAAAAAACAACGATAAAGCCGAAAGATGAGAAGAAAGTATTACAGTTACTAGAAACGGGTGAAATTCCGTCATTACACTCAGGGAAAGTAACAGATGCAGTATCATTTAACGTTTTAAATAACGTAATGGAAGGATTATTCCGCTTATCGAAAAATGATGAAGTGATTGAAGCTGGCGCACAAAAATATGAAGTGAGCAAAGATGGAAAAACATATACATTCCACTTACGTGATGCGAAATGGTCTAACGGAGATCCAGTAACAGCGCAAGATTACGTATATGCTTGGAAGCAGCTTATTAATCCGGATACTGCTTCTCAATATGCATACATTGCGTACGATGTGAAAAATGCGGAGAAAATAAATAAGAAACAACTAGGGTTAGAGGAATTAGGAGTAAAAGCGAAGGATGATAAAACGTTCGTTGTAGAGTTGGAACATCCTGTACCGTATTTTACGAAATTACTTATTTTACCATCATTCTATCCGATTAACGAAAAATATGCGAAAGAACAAGGTGATAAATACGGATTAGAAGCAAATAAAACGGTATATAATGGGCCTTTTACACTATCTGATTGGAAGCATGAAGCGAGCTTTACAATGAAGAAAAACGATAAGTATTGGGATAAAAAAGAAGTGAAGTTAGATGAAGTAAACTATCAAATTGTTAAAGAAATTTCAACTGCGGTAAATTTATATGAAACAGATAAAGTTGATAGAGCTGTCATTTCTACAGAATTCGTAGATAAATATAAAAATAATAAAGAGCTAAAACAATATACAGATCCAGTTATGTACTTCTTCCGATTTAATGAAAATGTGCCGATTCTTAAAAATAAAAATGCACGTCTTGCACTAAGTACAGTGTTTGATAAGAAAGGACTTGCGACTTCGTTTTTAAATGATGGTTCGGTTGCTGCAAACTATTACGTGCCAAAAGGATTTTTAAAAGGTCCAGATAACAAAGATTTTAGAAGTACAGCAGGTGAGTTTAATAAAACGGATGTAAAACAGGCGAAAGAATATTGGGAAAAGGCGAAGCAAGAGACTGGTATAAATGAAGTAACGCTTGAGTTATTAAACTATGATTTAGAAAACTTTAAGAAAGTAGGAGAATACATTAAAGAACAGCTAGAGAAAAACTTACCAGGCTTAAAGGTAAATGTAAAATTACAACCACATACGCAAAAGCTAGCGCTAGAGAAGAAGAAAGAATATGAAATGTCATTATCACGTTGGCTGCCAGATTATCCAGATCCAATGACATATTTAGAAGTATTCCTTTCTGGAAGCAGTGTGAACAATACTGAATATGCAAATCCAGAATATGATGCGTTAATTAAGAAGATTAAAACAGAATTAGGTAATGATGAAAAAACTCGTTGGAAAGCATTGCAAGATGCTGAAAAGATGTTGCTGGATGATGCGGTAATTGCTCCAGTATTCCAGCGTGGATTATCTTACTTACAAAAGCCATATGTGAAAGATTTATACGTACATCAATTTGGACCAGCAACAAGTTTAAAGTGGGCAGATGTACAAAAATAAAGGATGAGAAAACAGACTCCACGTTTGTGGTAGTCTGTTTTTTAGTTAAAGTCGGGTAAATAGTACATGGTATAATTTACTAGTCTGTATAAAATTTTGGAGGGGAATGAAGTTTTATGTTTGAAGAAAAGAAAGTAATGCATACAAAAAGGTTATTCATGAGAAAGCCCATTATAGAAGATGTTGATCAATTTTATAGCATAGTAAAAGAAGAGGCTGTTGGCAAATGGCTTGCTAAATCAAAGGGAATGTCAAAGGAAGAAGTAAAGGACTATATTATGCAACTAATATCACATTGGGAACAGTATGGTTTCGGGGTATGGTTGTTAGTTAATAGAAATACAGGAGAGCTTTTAGGACATTGTGGTTTAAGAAAAATAGATGAAACAGGTGAAATAGAAATTATGTATTTACTTGATCCGGAATATTGGGGAAATGGATATGCGTCAGAAGCAGCAAAGGCTTCCATTCAATATGCAAAAGAGATGATGAATGTAAAAAGAATAATTGCTAGAGTAAAAGTAGCAAATGAGAACTCGAAAAAACTTTTACGAAATCTAGGGTTTATATATACTCATGAAGTTGATCATAGCGGGCGCCTATTATCATATTTTGAACTCAATACATCATCCGAAGAATTCTAGACATTTCATATGTTTTTTCATTGTTAAAAAATAAAATTATTACTAAAATTTCAGTGTGAAATGTAGGTAGAATCTTGTATAATTAACGTGTTTCTATGGAAACATTTTCTTGCGCTATATAGGTCTTAATAGAACAAGAAAAGAAATACATACATGTATATAATAGATAAATAGAATGGAACATGTATAGAGAAAAAGGAGAGAAATGATGACGTGTCAAAGACAAGGGTTACAATTTAATTGCGATAGGAAGAGGAACAAAAAATGAAAATGAAGCATGCCTTTGGTCCCATAATTTTAGCGTGTGTGCTGTTTTTTATTATCATACTCATCCCATCGAAAAGTTTAGTATCACTGATTAGTGATAAGAAGGTAGAAGATGCGGCAACTTCTTTACAAAAAGAAAAATTACAAAGTGTATTCTTGCAACAGAAAATGTTAGAGAATTCGCAGTATTTACCGATGTACGGTTCATCTGAATTTTTACGAATGGATGCATATCATCCATCTAATTACTTTAAAGTGAATCCTGCAGGTTTTACGCCATATTTAATCGGAATTGGCGGTACACAAAGTTTAGCTCATATATTAAATATGACGTCTACTATGGATGAGTTAGAAGGTAAAAAAGTAGTCTTTGTTTTATCGCCACAATGGTTTACAAAGACTGGGGTTTCCCAAGGGGATTTTACGAACAATTTCTCCAAACAACAAGCATATCATTTTATTTTTAATGATAAAATAAATGTAGAAATGAAGAAGCAAATTGCGAAACGACTTTTAGATTATAAAGTTGTTCAAGAAGATGATATATTAAAAAATTCCTTAGAAGGTATTGTATATAATGATACGAAACATAACGTAAAAGCGGGCTTAGTTAAACCACTTGCTTATATGCATCGAAATATTTTAGATCATAGAGATTTATTTAACTCCATATTTAAGATTGAGCCGATGAAAGAAAAAACAAATGTGGGACTACGTTCAATTTCTTGGGTAGATGCACGCAAACATGCGGAAGAAGAAGGGAAAGCGGAATCTACTACAAACACATTCGGAATTGAAAATCCATATTACTATAAACATAATTTGAAGAAAAAGTTAAAAGGTCTAAAAAACTTTAGAGCAAATGAATCGTATGAAGAATCACCGGAATATGATGACTTACAAATTGTTTTAAATATTTTTAAAGAGAAAAATGTCAAGCCGCTCTTTATTTCTGTACCTGTAAACGGACCATGGTATGATTACGCTGGTTTCCCTAAAGAGCGCCGTGAAGTGTATTATAAAAAAGTTAGGGAACAAGTTGAGAAAGCAGGATACCCAGTAGTGGATTTCTCTGGCCATGAATATGATAAGTATTTCTTAAAAGATACAATTCATTTAGGTTGGAAAGGCTGGATTTACTTTGATGAAGCAGTGCAAAACTTTTATACTGAAAAATAAGTGTGGAGAAAAAGGAACGGCTATAAGCTGTTCCTTTTTTTAGAATAAATGATTTTGATGGGGGCAATTCGGAAAGGCGTGTATATCTTGAATTTGTCTAAAATCATAATGTTTCATTGCGAACTGCGCTTGATAAAGGTATTCATATACATACAATTGACCATCATGTGCTGAACATAATACACCAGAGGTTCCTTGCCCATTAATGAAGGAAATACCGATAGGGCGTCCGATTAAGTATTGTATTTTTTGTTGCCAATGCATAGGGGAATCACTCCTTTTTGAAATAATATACGAAATGAATGAGTGAATTGTAGCTTATCCACATAAGTATGAAGGCTTTTTATACAATTTCTAGAAGATATTAATATGAATGAATTATAAGTGCGAGAAAGGATTGAATAATGAAGAAAGAGAATATTTTGGAAGAAAAATTAAATTTAATAGAATGGTGTCAAACATTGAAGGGATTAAGTGATGATATGTGGCTTCGATCATTTAAAAATGGTTCGTGGGGAATTGCAGATGTGATTTCACATTTTATCGTTTGGGATACGTTTTTAATAAAGCATAGAATTCCATACTTTATAAGTGGACAATCTGTACCAAATGTTCCAATAGATGTTGAGGAAATGAATAAGGGAGCAATAAAATATGCGAGATCTGGTATTTCAAAAGAAGAAATATTAGATCAATTTAGTGTTACTCGTAAAAAATTAGTAGATCAAATTGAGCGAATTCCAACCCAATATTTTTATAATGACCATCAATTTGGTACTAAAAAAGTGAGGCTAAACCATTATTTTTCCTCACTCATTCAGCATGACATAAAGCATAAAGAAGAAATAAAGCAATTTCTAATATATAATCAAGCCTATAATAAAAACCGCTAACATTTGTAATAAAATGTATAGCGGTTTTTATTTATATTTTTACGCAAGATTTTTACGCTTTTTTGTCCATTTTTTTATAACGAAGTATAAAAGAATAAGTATGACGCCACCAATTGCGAATGATTTCACATATGGTCCAGCAACATCGTTAATATTTTCCCAATTCTCACCTAGTTTTTCACCTAAATAAATGAAAATGATAGACCAAGGGATGATTGCAAGTGCTGTTAACGTAGTGAAACGTAGGAATGACATTTTTGTAATACCAGCAGGAATTGAAATCGCATGACGCACTACTGGAATGAAGCGTGCTGTAAAAATGACGCCAGTTCCGTAACGATTAAACCAATCTTCTGCAGCATCTATATGTTTTTTATGAATGAAAATATATTTTCCGTATCGTTCTAATATAGGTCGTCCACCGTATCGTCCAAGCCAATAAATAAAAATTTGAGCAATAACGCCGCCAATTGTACCAAATACAATTGCGCCTAAAAATGAGATACTACCATTGAATACTAAGTATCCCGCATAAGCAAGGACAATCTCACTTGGGATAATCTCAATCATAAGTCCAAGCATAATGCCCCAATAACCTAATCCTTCAAAAAACGTTAATACTGAATGAATAAAACTACTTACCATTGTTGCACCTTCTAGTTTATGTATTTTTGAATAGGTGAACCTTATACTTAATAACATAAAAGATTCACTATGTGTAGATTATACCTTATTTGTATAGGGGATTGCTATTTCAATTCTTTTATGCCTCTTATAAGTATTATAATAAAGTATGTAAGTTCCGTTTTCATGAAGAGATAATGAAAAGATTATTAAAAATTTCTCATAAAAAAATAGAAGCATTTCTGCTCCTATTTTTTACGGCTTCACATCTAAGTTCTGTAAAAATAAAGTTGCTGTTACGTAACGTTTCGCTAACATTTGTACATAAGCGGTATGTACAGAAAGTGTGGCGATAATTATGGCGTTACGGATTGCTTCGCGTTGCTCGTTATTAACCTGATCGAACTTGCTTGCAATTTTATCAGCTCTTTCTTTTACGATGTTTTCAATTGTATGGATTGTATCTGTTGCATTTAATTGTAAGCAATTCCCTTGATTGAGTTCTTCAAATAGAGAAGAGTATGCTCCATATAAATGAACAGGATTGATTAAGTCATCACTTCGATCGGCTGGGTCATTTACGATAAGGCGTAATAGCTTACGAATGGATTCAAAATCAAGTGCTGTTTTTAAATCTTCAACAATGAATAGTAAGGCTGCTTGTTCAATTGAATATTTTTTTCCTTTTTGAGGAGAGCCAATCATTTCTTTTATATCTCGTTTCACCCAGTTTTGCATGGCAGTTACAGAGAAACTTGTGTTTTCGATCTGATTGCCAAGCGCGACTATTTCATTTAAAGAGAAACCGACGTCTGTATCGTCAATTTTTATCAGTTTTTCAAAAATAGGTGAAAGTGCGGTAGTAATAAAAGCAGTTACGCTTTGTCCGCTTTCAATATCTTTTTTATGTGACTTTGCCCAAGCTTCTTGTAAAATACCGAGAGGCTTTTTCGTATTCCATCCTCTTAACGATAGAAGAAGGGTAGCCATTTCGTTTCGTGTGAGATGAAATGTTTCCATCTTTTCACCTCCATAAATAATAAAAAGTTCTTATGAACCTATAATATGTTTTGTTTCATTTAAAGTCAATTCTGTTTTGCTTAATTTTTCCTTTGTCATCAAACTGTCGGAAGTAAATAACACTTGCATATTTCGACAAAAGTTCATATAATAAGTTCATAAGAACCTTTAAAATGTTTTTAAAAATAAATCTATCATTCTGAATTTACTAGAAAGGTAGATTTCACATATATCTATATAAAAGGAGAATGGATATAATATGTTGAAAAAACTTGTAGCAGTCATGACAGCATTCATGGTTATCTTTGGAGCTAGTAGCTTCATGTTTGTAGATCACGCAGCAGCGAAGAGTTACAAATCTGGTAAAAAGTCATTTACACCAAGCTCAGGTCAAAAGTCAAAAGTTGATTTAAACAAAAAAGACTCAAATGTAAATTCTCAAAAAACGACTCCAGATTCAAAAACAAAAGCAACAAATACAGCACCAAAAAGTAATAAAGGAAGCTTTATGAAAGGTTTATTACTAGGTGGTCTTGGTGGTTTACTAATGGGTAGCTTATTTGCAAATATGGGAGCTCTTGGTTCTGTATTAGCGTTTATGGTAAATATGTTAGTAATGGCTGGTATCGTAATGTTAGCAATTCGTGCATTTAAATACTTCAAAGATCAACGTAAGAAAAAGGAAGATGAAGTAGCATGGAAACGATAAAAATTTCTGAACAAGAACTAATCAATGCCCTTTGCGTATATATCGCTGAAAAAAGACAAGTTGGTCCAGAAGAAGTTTTAGTTGAACTCATGTACGACGATGACTATGGTTTCTCTGCTGAAGTAGAGGTAAATGGTCGCCAGCAAATTTTAATTCAAGCGAACTTAATCGAAGCACTACGCTTATTGCTTGACAGAGAATATAATGTCAATTCATTTGCGGCAAGATTACAACTTGAATTAGATGATGAAGAAGGTATTTACGCGTTAGCGAAATTTAATAACTCAGATGAGTAGGAAAAAGAGCTGTTGAGAGTATTCTCAGCAGCTCTTTTTAGTATGTGCATATGCAAGGGAATAATCACGCCAAATTTCATTCATTTTCCGTCTACCGACATCAACCCCCTGGTTAAATTGAATGGCAGCTTGTTGACGTACGGCATGTACATTCTGGATTGCTTGTTGCAAATGTTGTTCAACCGAATGGGATTTTTTATTTACTTGTTTTACGATTGAATATCCAGCAACAGTTCCTTGTGCCATTGCAATTTTCCCGCTTTCAATGCCAGTTATATTACCGGCTACAAATAAACCAGGAAGAGGGGTTTCCATCGCTTCGGAATGGAGAGGAACATGCCCGCCTAATTCCGGAATGTAACGGAAAGGACAGCCAGCTACAGCAGCCAGCTCAGCAAGAGGATATAAGCCACCTGCAATACAAACGAAGTCTGCCTCATATATTTGTTCCGATCCAGTGATGATGTTTCCTTTTGTATCAATATTAGCAATGCGTACACCTTCAACTTGATCTGTCCCGATAATTTCAAGAGCTGCTTTTCGAAGATGAAGAGGTGTACCGTTTATTTTCATACCGTTATTAGGATAAAACTTTAATCCAGCTTGTTTCACCCAATTATATTTCATCAATCGACTACCAATACGTAATAATGGTGACGGGGCAAGATGTGCAGCGTGTAAGAGAGAATTTAAAACTTCTTCTGGTTTACCAGCCTGTTGACTTAATTCACTTTTTTCAGGAAGTACGATATGTTCCACTTTAATTCCTGCCAATTGTAATTCATTCAAAATGGCAAATGATAATATGTTAGCACCAATAATGATTCCTTTTTTCCCAACTTGAACACGATGTACATTCGTCATAACTTGAGCTGCTCCAATTGACATCACCCCAGGAAGTGTCCAACCAGGAAGAGGGATAGAGTACTCAGCAGCGCCAGTAGCAAGTAAAACGAAAGGTGCTTCTAACGTACCGATATTCGTATGGACGAACCAAGAACTTTCATCTTTATCTAAATTATAGACGGAAATGCCACATCGAATATCAACTGAAAGAGATTGTGCTTCTTCGTGAAGGCGTTTGGATTCTTTTATCCCGTTCCACCATTCTCCAGTAGGTTCTTGATGTAATTGTCCTAACAATCTTCCGCCAGGCTTCATAAATTCATCAATAACAAGTACTTTTAGTCCAAAACGGGCACAAGAGATAGAGGCTGATAAACCCGCGGGGCCAGCACCGATAATAATGACATCGTTCATCGCTTTTTCACCATCTCTCTCACGATATTTGGATGTTGTTTACCACTAATAACAATCATACCGTTTTCTACAACAGTTAAGCATGCTCGTACGTTTGCTTGATTGTTTACTGTGACGCGGCATTCAGAACAATGTCCAATATTACAGTAAATACCTCGTGGCGTCCCGCTATCTTCATGCACTCTTAATGTTCTTATTCCGTTCGCAAGTAAAGCAGCTGCAATCGTTTCATGTTCATATGCTTTATATTGTTGACCGTTAAATTGAAAAGTGATGCGATTACTATTATGTAAACTCTCTAAAATAGGGTGATGTGTAATTCTACTCATTTACTTTCACCTACCGATCCAAAAGTAACTGCTCGTACCGGTGGTTGGTATTTCAATGGAATATCATTTGTAGTTACGCCTGGATTTGCATTTTCAACCATTCGATCTATCATCATTCTACATGTGCGGCCACCGCAAAAACCCATGCCAGCACGTGTTCTTAGTTTTAATTCTCTTGCCGAGCATTTATAATCAGCAATTGTCGATTGAAGTTGACCATATGTAACTTCTTCACATCGACAAACAATTAAGTGATCTTTATTCGTCATATGTATTCCTCCTCTAGTTCGATTTGCACAAATTATATAATGCAAAAACTATGCCAATATAGAGGAGGGAAGGTTTATTGTAACCCAAGCTTTTTTAAACGATTATATAAGGTGGCTCTCGTAACACCAAGTTGTTTTGCGCATTCTAATTTATTCCCATTTAAAATGCGTAAAGCCCTCTCAATGACTTTTTTCTCATGTTCCTCCATCTCTACTTGCAAAGAGAGGATTGTATGATTGTTGCTGAGTAATAAGGAATGAGCCGCATGATTATCTAAAGTTTCGGTTGTATGAAATGGTAAATATTCTTGCTTTATAATACCGTCAGTCGCAAATACGACAAGTCTTTCAATAACGTTACGGAGCTCGCGAATATTACCTGGCCAATTGTAATGAAGCAGTTCATGCATAATGCTTGAAGGTAAGTCGCGAATGGGTCTGTTATAGTTAATTGAAAAATTGTTTAGGAAAGAATAGGTTAATTCAATAATATCTTCGCGTCTTTCGCGCAGCGGTGGAATATGCAAACTAACTACATTTAGGCGATAGTATAAATCTTCTCGGAACGTGCCTTTTCTCATTTCTTCTTGTAAATCACGATTGGTAGCAGCGATAATACGAAAGTCAATATGAATCTCTTTTTCTCCACCAACTCGGTAATATTTTCGTTCTTGTAGTACGCGCAAAAGCTTCACTTGCATATCTAGCGGCATTTCTCCAATTTCATCAAGAAATAATGTGCCGCCTTGGGCGAGCTCTATTTTACCTTTCTTACCTTTACTATTTGCACCAGAAAACGCCCCGCGCTCATACCCGAATAATTCGCTTTCAAATAACGCCTCTGGAATGGCACCACAGTTAATTGAAATAAAAGGTGCCTTCGCTGCCTCACTAGCTTCATGAATTGCTTTCGCAAATACTTCTTTTCCAACACCACTTTCACCGAGTATTAAAACGGTTGATTTCACCGAACAAACTTTTCTAGCTAATTGTATTGTTCTTTGTATAACAGGGCTCTTTCCATTCATCGCAAGAAAAGGATCTGATTCATCTTTATACTTTGCTACTTCTTGTTCTAAACGGTGCATTTCATGTGACATATTGAATAGTTTTTCATTTAATGCGACTTGATTTGTAACATCAGTTTCTGAAACGACTGCTCCTATAATTTCACCGTTACAATAAACTGGATTTGAGTTAATTAATACGAACAAATCTGGACGAGGTTGATGGAACTGAGCGATTATACTTTTTCCGTCATGTAATGATTGCAAAATTTCCAAATCTTTATAGTCAAAAAAATGAGTGATAGGTTGCCCAATAATTTCATTATGCTTGACTGAAAAGATCTTTTCGGCGCCATCTGTCCAGGTGCAAACGCGTTCTTTATCATCGATGACTGTAACGGAAGAATCCGTTGTTTGTATTACGGTGTTATAAAAAGAATGGAGTTCATTGTATGACTTAACAAGAAACGGGATGATTTGCTGAGCTGTTATACAGCATATAGGCTCTTTATTTTCGTTCATTATGATAACCACTATTTCATTGGAAAACGCGTCAATTAAAGCGGTGAATGAATCATCTTCATATATTACTGCGCAGTTATATTTTTCTGTAGTAGAAGGGCGGTAATAATACTTTTCGTTAATTTGCTCAATATGTTGCAAGCAGTATGTATGATCAATGGATAAAATTTTTAGAAATTCTTTTATTGTGGGAAATGAGAATGCCATATTGTCCTCCTATTATGTATAAAAATTTTGACAGTGATAAAAAAATAATACACTTATTTACGATAAATTTAAAATATTTTTACAAATAAAAATATTATTTATAAAAATTGTATATATGTACAGTTGGCACGTCAATTGCATAAAAGAAAGTGAGAGCTTTAGGGGAAGGAGGAATATTTTGTGAGGCACTGCGACGTTTTAATAATTGGAGGCGGTATTATTGGCTGCTCGATCGCTTATTACACTTCGAAATACGGAAGAGACGTAACAATCATTGAAAAAGGAGAATTTGTCAGCGGGACGTCTTCACGGTGTGACGGAAATATTTTGGCTATTGATAAAGACCCAGGATTTGATAGTCAAATGTCGTTAGTAAGTCAAAAATTAGTAACGGATTTAAGTGAAGAGTTAGAGCACTCATTTGAATATAGGGCACCAGGAAGTATTCTCGTATGTGAGTCGGATGAAGAGATGGAAGCAGCGCAGCAATGGGTAAATCGTCAAAAAGAAGCTGGTTTACCGTTTCGAATGCTTGATAGGCAAGATATAAGGGAAGAATCACCATTTTTCGCAGATGATTTATTAGGCGGGTTAGAATGCGCAACAGATTCGACTGTAAATCCGTATCTTCTTGCTTTTGCACTTCTTGCAGAATCGAAGAAATTTGGTACGAAAGCTTTTAATCATACGGAAGTAAAAGAAATGAAAAGAGATATAGACGGTTCATTTATTGTAGAAACGACAAATGGGACGTTTACTGCGAAGCAAGTGGTGAACGCAGCGGGTGTGTGGGCTCCGAAAATTGGACAAATGTTGGATGTAAATATCCCAATTGAACCGAGAAAAGGGCATATTATTGTAGCTTCAAGGCAACAACACGTTGGTTGCCGTAAAGTAATGGAATTTGGTTATTTAATTTCTAAATTTGGCGGACAACGAAAAGTGGATGCTTTAACTGAAAAATATGGGGTAGCCCTTGTATTTGAGCCGACAGAAAGCCAAAATTTTTTAATTGGTAGTAGTAGAGAATTTGTAGGGTTTCATACGAGGATAAATAACGATGTTATTAAATGTATTGCGAACAGAGCAATTCGCTTTTATCCAAAAATGGTGGATATGATGGTGATTCGTTCCTATGCTGGGTTACGTCCGTGGACAGAAGACCATTTGCCGATCATTTCACGTGTGGAACATATCCCGAACTACTTTATAGCAGCAGGGCATGAAGGGGATGGCATTAGTCTTGCTGCAGTTACAGGAAAAGTGATTGAAGAGTTATTAAACGAAAAAGAAACAATCATTCCTATTGAACCACTTCGTTTGAGTCGTTTTACAGAAAGGGTGTTAAACGGATGAGGTCACAAAGAGTCTTTACGACGATTGATACACATACGGGCGGGAATCCAACGAGAACATTGATTAGCGGCCTGCCTAAGTTAATAGGAGAGACGATGGCAGAGAAGATGTTACATATGAAAAAGGAGTATGACTGGATTCGTAAATTGTTAATGAATGAACCGCGTGGTCATGATGTAATGTCAGGAGCACTATTAACAGATCCGTGTCATCCTGAAGCAGATATTGGTGTTATTTACATAGAGACAGGTGGATATTTACCGATGTGTGGTCACGATACAATTGGTGTATGTACAGCTTTAATTGAATCAGGTTTCATTCCGGTAGTTGAACCGATTACCTCGCTAAAGTTAGACACACCAGCCGGATTAGTTGAAGTCGATATATTTGTTCAAGATGGAAAAGCGAAAGAAGTCTCCTTTTGTAACATTCCAGCTTTTTTACTGAAAAATATTACAGTAGACGTCGAAGACATTGGAACTGTAGAGGCTGATATTGCGTATGGAGGGAATTTTTATGCCATTATCGATGCGAAATCAGTAGGGTTAGAGTTAGTACCAGAAAATGCATCTACAATCATAGATAAGGCAATTCATATAAGAAATATCATCAATGAAAAATTTGAAATCATTCATCCAGAGCATTCGTTCATTAGAGGATTAACCCATGTTGAATTTTATACAGATCCTACTCATGAAAGCGCTCATGTGAAAAATACAGTTGTCGTTCCGCCTGGAGGAATTGATCGTTCTCCATGTGGTACAGGAACATCAGCAAAGTTAGCGGTATTATATGCGAACCAAAAAATTGAGATTGATGAAGAGTTTGTTCATGAGAGTATCGTTGGTTCTTTATTTAAAGGGTGTGTCATAAATACGACAAATGTTGAAAATATTGAAGCGGTCGTAACGAAAATTACAGGTTCAGCTTGGCTTATGGGGATGCATAGATTTTTTTACAATGAAAAGGATCCACTGAAAGAAGGCTTTTTGCTAATTCCGCCGATGGAACATGAAACGGAGGATGTAAAATGAACATTCAAAAAATGTATACAGCAGTAGACGTACACGTAAATGGCGAGGCATTCCGTGTAATAAAAGATGTACCATGCAAGTACTACTACAATTTAGAACAATTAAACGAACAATTTTCAGGTGAATTAGCAGAAGAAATGCAGCTTTTATTAAATGAACCGCGTGGTTTTATCGGTTTAAATGGATGTATCGTCGTTCCTTCTATTCATCCTGAAATCGATGCAGCTGTATTATTTTTTAATCATGAAGGGTCAATACCTCTTCATTACGGAGGTATTGTCGCAGTCATAACGATGTTACTAGAAAGCGGATATTTAAAAAAGAGAGAGACGAATCAATACAAAATCGAAACGTTATCTGGCATATTTTTAGTCCATGCGTATGTAGAGAATGATGAAGTTGTATCTGTTTCGTTTGAAAGTAAAGTATGTTATATGATTGAGAAAAATTTACAAGTTGAAAATATAAGTTACTCTCTCATACAGGCAGATAAAGTATACGCAGTTGTAGAAAAAGATGCGTATTCACCAGAAATTCATATTGAAAACATTTCTGAATTGAAAAAATGGGGAGAAAGTACACTACAAGCTATACAAAAACAGTCGTTAATAAAAAGGCTTATTTTAGTAGATTCTTCGCAAAAAGAAAAGAACCATATAAAGTCGATTACCTTTCATGAAGATAACTTTATCGTACGATCGCCAGGTTTTGTTTCTACTATTGTGTCTTATGTTCACGCGTTATTTAAAAATGATTATATAGCGGATAAACCTTTTATAAATGAAAGTATATGTAATAGTTTTATAGCAGTTGAAAAAGTGAAAAAGGAAGAACTGGGTTACATTTTCCGTTTTGAAAGTAGAGGTTTTATTACAGGGATGCAGACGTTTCTATTAGACTCTACAGATCCGTTTCCGACAGGATTTTTATTAAAATAGTAAAGGGAGAGATAAATATGAAAAATATTAAAGGGGCATTTCCAGTATTAATCACACCGATGGATGAGTTTCAAGAAATTAATTGGAACGGTGTAAAACAAAATGTAAACTACTTTATTGAGCAAAAAGTGGCTGGCATTATTATAAACGGAAGCACAGGAGAGTTTGTTAGTTTGTCAAAAGAAGAACGATTTAAAATGGTAGAAACAGTATTAAAAGAAGTGGCTGGCCGTATTCCAGTTATTGTTGGAACTGCTGCGGAGACGACGAAAGAGACGATTGAATATACGAAACATGCAGAAGCGCATGGAGCGGATTGTGCATTAATTATAAATTCGTATTATTGTAAACCGAAAGAAGAGGAAATATATTTTCATTTTAAAGAAATCTCAAACGCTGTAAATATTCCAATTATGTTATACAATAACCCGTTTACATCTGGTGTTGATATGAGTACAGAACTCATGCTACGTATTGGAAAAGAGTGTGAAAATGTTACACATATTAAAGAATCTAGCGGAGATATTCGAAAAGCAAGAGATTTAGTAAGACAAGGCGAAGGTGCGTTTCAAGTATTCTGTGGATCTGAAGATTTAGTTATGGAATCTTATTTAGTTGGTGCGACGGGCTGGGTTTCAGTAGCAGGTAATATCGTACCGGGACTTGTTACGAAAATGTATGAGCATTTCCAAAATGGTGAATTAGAAAAAGCTTGGGAAATGAACGATGCGATTTTACCTCTTTGTGAGTTTCTTGAAGGGTCCGGAAAATATGTACAAATCGTTAAACGCTCAATGGAATTACACGGGCAAGCTGGAGGGCCTTCTCGCTATCCGAGACTCGGATTAACTGAAGAAGAGGATCAAAAGCTTCAAATGATTATTTCAAAAATTGTAGCTCATGCAGCTGTTTAAATAAGGAGGAGAGCATATATGTTAACGAAAAACATTGAACTAAAACCAAAAGTGAAAGCGTTTTTAAATGAAGAAATTAAAATGTTTATTAATGGTGAATTTGTTCCTTCGATTAGTGGAAAGACATTTGAGACATACAATCCAGCAACTGAAGATGTTTTAGCTATCGTATGCGAAGCACAAGAAGAGGATATTGATGTCGCAGTAAAAGCGGCAAGGTCTGCATTTGAATCAGGACCTTGGGCAGAAATGACTACCGCTGAAAGAGCGCACCTTATTTATAAATTAGCAGACTTAATAGAAGAGCATGGAGAAGAATTAGCACAGTTAGAAGCTTTAGATAATGGGAAACCATATCAAGTAGCACTGGATGATGATATTGCAGCGACTGTAGAAAATTATCGCTATTATGCGGGATGGGCTACGAAAATTATCGGGCAAACCATTCCGATTTCAAAAGATTACTTAAATTATACACGCCATGAACCTGTTGGGGTTGTAGGACAAATTATTCCTTGGAATTTTCCGCTCGTTATGTCTTCTTGGAAAATGGGAGCTGCACTAGCAACAGGTTGTACGATCGTATTAAAACCAGCAGAACAAACGCCTTTATCGTTATTATATACAGCGAAACTTTTTAAAGAAGCAGGTTTTCCAGATGGTGTTGTAAACTTTGTGCCAGGTTTCGGCCCTGAAGCGGGAGCTGCAATCGTAAACCATCATGATATTGATAAGGTAGCTTTCACAGGTTCAACTGTTACAGGGAAATATATTATGCGTCAATCTGCAGAAACAATTAAACATGTAACGTTAGAACTTGGCGGTAAATCACCAAATATCATTTTAGAAGACGCTGATTTAGAAGAAGCGATTAACGGCGCATTCCAGGGCATTATGTATAATCATGGCCAAAATTGTAGTGCCGGTTCTCGCGTGTTCGTTCACCGAAAACATTACGAAACAGTCGTAAATGAACTAGTGAAAATGGCGAATAACGTGAAACTTGGAGCGGGTATGGAGAAGGAAACAGAAATGGGCCCACTCGTATCTAAAAAGCAACAAGAGCGTGTGTTACATTACATTGAACAAGGAAAAGCAGAAGGCGCTACTGTTGCTGCTGGTGGTGAACGTGCATTTGAAAAAGGTTATTTTGTACAGCCAACGGTATTCACAAATGTTACTGATGATATGACAATTGTGAAAGAAGAAATTTTTGGACCAGTTGTCGTTGTACTTCCATTTGATTCAACAGAAGAGGTAATCGAAAGAGCAAATCGCTCGTCATACGGACTCGCTGCAGGCGTATGGACACAAAATATTAAAACTGGACATCAAGTTGCCAATAAATTAAAGGCAGGAACAGTATGGATTAATGATTATAACTTAGAAAATGCAGCTGCACCATTTGGTGGGTTTAAACAATCTGGAATCGGTCGTGAGTTAGGTTCATATGCGCTTGATAATTACACAGAAGTGAAGAGTGTTTGGGTAAATATAAAGTAATAGAGAATCTAACTGTTAATAAATAGAGGAATGAAATAATGAGATAGGCGGACAACTGGAAGATTTAATAATAGTTGTCCGTTTTCTTATATATAAAATAGTTTTCAGAATAATGATAAGGGGGATTTGGATGGAGCAATTAGTAGAGTGGTTAGTAGGGCAAGTATGGAGTATTGGATTAGTTGTTTTCGCCTTAGGAGCAGGTGTGTATTTTACAATTGCAACTCGTTTTCTACAAATTCGTTATTTTAAAGAAATGATTAAACTATTATTTGAAGGGAAGAGCTCTGAGACGGGAATTTCATCCTTTCAAGCATTTTGTTTAGCGTTATCTGGTAGGGTTGGAATAGGTAATATTGCAGGGGTTGCGACAGCTATCGCTTTTGGCGGACCTGGAGCTGTATTTTGGATGTGGGTAATGGCACTATTAGGAGCAGCTAGTGCATTTGTTGAATCAACATTATCTCAAGTATATAAAAGTAAAGTTGGAAATGAATATCGCGGTGGTACACCATATTTCATTGAAAAAGGCTTGAAAATGAAATGGTTTGCAATCATTGTAGCGGTCGTTGTAACACTTTCATATGGTGTTTTATTACCAGGTATTCAATCTAGTAGTATCGCAGTTGGATTCGAAAACTCTAATGGGATTAGCAAATATATAACTGGTATCTTGTTAGTCGTATTATTAGCAGCAATCATTTTTGGTGGCGTAAAGAGAATTGCTGGCGTTTCGCAAATGCTTGTTCCATTTATGGCAATTGGATATGTAATTGTTACATGTATTGTATTAATTGCGAATGTAACAGAAATTCCAAGTATGTTTGCTTTAATTTTCTCTAGTGCTTTTGGTGTAAATGAAATGTTTGGCGGAATCGTCGGTGCGGCAATCACATGGGGCGTAAAACGCGCTGTATTTTCAAATGTTGCTGGTGTTGGAGAAGCGACGTATAGCTCCGCTGCTGCTGAAGTATCCCATCCTGCAAAACAAGGGTTAGTTCAAGCATTTTCTGTATACATTGACACAATTGTTGTTTGTACAGCGACAGCTCTTATGATTTTAATAACAGGTATGTATAATGTTATACCGGAAGGAAAGAGCGCTATTGTAAAGAATATAGGGAATGTTGATGCAGGTCCAATTTATACACAGCAAGCAGTTGAAACTGTTATGACCGGGTTTGGTCCATTATTCATTTCAATCGCAATTTTCTTCTTCGCATTTACAACTTTACTCGCTTACTACTATATCGCTGAAACGACACTTACTTATTTAGATCGTGAGGTTAAATATAGCTGGTTAAAACCAATATTAAAAATTGGGTTTTTAATTATGGTTTATATCGGTAGCGTAGAATCAGCGTCGCTTTTATGGAATCTTGGAGATTTAGGAATTGGTAGTATGGCATGGTTAAACTTAATTGCGATTCTATTATTAAGTAAAATCGCATTAAAAGTGTTAAAAGATTATGAAGCGCAGAAAAAAGTAGGGAAAGATCCAGTATTTGATCCTAAAAATGTAGGGATTGAAGGTTTAACATTTTGGGAAGAGAGAAGTAAAGAGGTTCAAAGAAAAAACTCTAAAGAACAAGCGGTAGTGGATGATAGTCTGAAACTGTAGTTCAAATAAACTGAATATTCGTTCTATTGAACGATGTATATTGCCTTTTTTTCATCACATACTACAATAAGTACACATAATTGGAATGGAGGTAATAATAAAATGGCACACGAACAACATAGTTCAGTAAATGACGTTCTACATCATTATAAAGAAGGTATCGGTAGTTTTACAAACCAAATTCCTGAAATTGCTGAAACATATAATGCATTTACGCAAGCTTGTTTTCAAGAGGGTTCTTTAACTAAAAGAGAAAAACAACTTATTGCATTAGGAATTAGTCTAGCAACGCAAGATGAATATTGTACCGTTTATCATACAAAAGGTTGTCTTGATCAAGGGTGTTCAGATAAAGAAATTTTGGAAGCGTGTGGTGTATCAGCAGCATTTGCTGGTGGAGCTGCAATGAGTCAAGCGGTAACTTTAGTACAGGAATGTTTAACAGAACTGAAAAATCAAAAGCATTGAATAAAAAAACGTTTTAAACATAAAGTTTAAAACGTTTTTTATGTGAAATTAAATTTTTATTCACCTTAATATTCTATATCTTCATAAATCGAATTCTCTACATCTGGAAGAATTGTGTATATGCTTTTACCGATTAAAGCTTCTAATTCTTTCTTAATTGCATAAAACCCTTTCCAATGTAATGATGTATGAGACGTTGTACCATGACGTAAACCAACGGAAATCAATCTTCTTTCCAGTGTAGTAAAACCATCCGCGTCAGCAAGAGCATCACAAAGAGTAATTACTTTATTGTATAAATCGTAGTTACAATGTTCATTCAATATTTCAACTAACTGGATTCTCATATGGTCAGGAACGAGACTCCACTCCGCTGCGATATCTATATGTTCATTTTTGCATGGGAATGAGTGTGTAACACAAATAACAGCGTTTCCTGTATACCCTAAATCATTCATATACATATAACCATCATAGGAATGAATGACCGATTTGGTAAAACCTTTGTATCTTCCGATATCATGCAAAAGGGCAGCATTATATGCTATATCAGCATCTAGGTTATACCCATTTTTAATAAGTTCTATAATTATGTTTTCAGTTGCCTGAGCAACATTTATTGAATGTTCAAACCAAGGACCGGGGTTTTGTTCATATGCCCATTCGAGTAATTTTTTTGCATATGTTCTATCTACTATATATTTCATATCGTTATCCTTTCCCTAAAAAATCATGTTTTAAAGAATTTCATCTTAGTATATCATTATTCCTGCTTTAAAAATTGGTACAATGAAACAAAAGGGGGATTAGTAATGCAAAATTTAGTAATTGAAGAGATTAAGAAAATAAATGATGATATGGAAGAGCTTTCTAAACTTTTGAAAACGGTTGTAAATGATGGGGCGTCAATTGGTTTTTTACCTCCACTGGATCAAAAAGAATCAGCGAAGTATTGGGAAACTGTTTTAGCACCAGAAGTGATCTTATATGTTGCTAAAATAAATAATGAAGTGGCAGGGAGTATTCAATTACATTTAGTTACAAAGCCTAATGGGATTCATAGAGCTGAAATTTGTAAGTTAATGACTCATCCAAACTTTAGACGTAATGGCATTGGACGTTCACTTATGCGCAAAGCAGAGGAACGAGCAAAGCAAGAAAATAGGTCTCTTTTAGTACTAGATACGAGAGAAGGAGATCCTTCCAACAGATTGTATAAATCATTAGACTATCAAGAAGTTGGAAAAATACCAGAATACGCAATTTCTCCAAATGGTAATTTAGATGCGACAGTTATTTATTATAAAGTTTTATAGCTATTATGCTCAAATTCAAATAACACCGTCAATATTTTTCTAGCTGTGCTATTTGAATTTGTTTAATATACGAATTGAATTTGAGAAAGTTTTTAGAGGGTTCTTTTCGTAATGTCCCTCGACTTATAATGGATGTAGAGAAGATGACTAGGCAACTATAGTTATTTTCGCTTTATTATGGGAAAGGGGATGACGAGATGAAAACGAAAGGTTTACAGAAGGTGAAGAAAGTTATATTAAGTGGTGGCATATTACTTACGGGATTGTTAACTTTCGGTTTTTCAGAAAAAGCTTCCGCTCATGGATATGTTGAATCACCAGCGAGCCGCTCTTATTTATGTAAGCAAGGGGTAAATGTAAATTGCGGTCCGATTCAATATGAACCGCAAAGTGTAGAAGGAATAGGTGGCTTCCCGCAATCAGGACCTTCGGATGGTCAAATCGCAGGAGCTGGCCATTTCCCTGCTTTAGATGTACAGACTGTAGATAGGTGGAAGAAAGTTACTTTAAACGGTGGGACGAATACATTCAAGTGGAAACTAACGGCTCCTCATAGTACGAAAGAGTGGAAATATTATATTACGAAGAAAGATTGGAATCCAAATAAGCCTTTAACGAGGTCTGATTTAGATTTAGTGCCTTTCTATGTGAAAAATGATGGAGGAGCTAGACCTGGAACTTCCGTAACACATGAAGCAAATGTGCCTACTGATAGAAATGGATATCACCTTATTTTAGCTGTGTGGGAAATTGCAGACACTGGGAATGCATTTTATCAAGTTATCGATGTTAACCTTGTAAATAATGGTTTGGCATCGAATTTTCCGCTAAATCATGTAGTGCAAGCTCCTAGCTTATTTTAAATAAAGTGAAACTTTAATCAGTGGGGGTCTTACTGCACAATAAAGCGGGATAAAATATACATTTCGATCATCTAATTCATTTTAGATGATCTTTTTTTACGAAAAACGATGAAAAATATAGAAGAAAGTGCAATTATTTATAAAAAATTATGCTTTAAATATTGTCATATTTGCTTCTTTAAGATATCCTTTTCATGAAGAGGTGGAAAACATGGAAAAAGTACTAGTTTTCGGGCATAAAAACCCAGATACAGATGCAATTTGTTCTGCAATTGCTTATGCAGAATTGAAAAAAGAATTAGGAATGAATGCTGAGCCTGTACGTTTAGGCGAAATCAGCGGTGAAACTCAATTTGCGTTAGACTATTTTAAAGTAGAAGGACCGCGTTTTGTTGAGACAGTTGCAAAAGAAGTGGACAACGTTATTTTAGTTGACCATAACGAGCGTCAACAAAGTGCTAACGATATCGAATCTGTTCGTGTGTTAGAAGTTATTGACCATCACCGTATTGCTAACTTTGAAACAAGCGATCCTATTTACTACCGTTGTGAGCCAGTTGGTTGTACAGCTACAATTTTAAACAAGATGTACAAAGAAAACGGCATTACAATTCGTAAAGAAGTTGCAGGTTTAATGTTATCTGCAATCATTTCAGATTCTTTACTATTCAAATCTCCAACTTGCACAGAGCAAGACGTAGCAGCAGCTCGTGAATTAGCGGAAATCGCTGGTGTAGATGCTGATAACTACGGCTTAGAAATGTTAAAAGCTGGTGCTGACTTAAGCGGAAAAACAATGGAGCAATTAATCTCTCTTGACGCTAAAGAATTCCAAATGGGTAATGCGAAAGTTGAAATCGCACAAGTAAACGCTGTTGATACGAACGACGTTCTTGTACACCAAGCAGAACTTGAAAAAGTTATCTCTGCAGTAGTAGAAGAAAAAGGTTTAGACCTATTCTTATTTGTTGTAACTGATATCTTAACAAACGATTCTGTCGGTCTTGCGATCGGTAACGCAGCAAACGTTGTTGAGAAAGCATACAACGTATCTCTAGAAAACAACACTGCTACATTAAAAGGTGTAGTATCTCGTAAAAAACAAATCGTACCAGTATTAACAGAAGCATTCCAAGCTTAATTTTATTGAGTACAGATAGAAAAGGACAAGTAGTCGGATTGGCTACTTGTCTTTTTCTATCTGTATAAAACAGAAAATTCGAATTTTTAATAGGGGGTTTGTGTATGCTTAATGAATTCGAAAGTAAATTACAGTCACTTTTAGAGCGAAATATTACTTCTGTTTTAGAATTAGAAAGTTGGCTTTTCGATGAACTGCGTGTAACCGCTGAAGTAGAAGAGGAGATAACAAGTAGTTTAATCGCCACGTATAGAGATACAGATGACAGAAATATGCGTGATTTACATATGTATAATCAAAATACAATTCAACCACTTTTAAAAAGATACACTGCAAAATTTGACGAGAAATTTAGAGAGTGTCCGTTTTCTGACTTATTAGATGAGCAGAAATATGGATTTATGAAAAAAGCAAGATTTGTGAAGAGTAGAATGTTTAATGAAGAAAATATTGCTCTTTCTATTAAAGAGCAAGAGCTTATTACGAAGTATAGAGAAATAATGTCTAACATAACAATTAATTGGGAGGGAGAGCAAAAGACGTATGCATACGTTAAAGCACAGCTAGATAACTCTAATAGAGCTATTCGTGAAAAAGCTTGGTACGCTTTATGTGAAGCAAGAAGTGCAGTGAAGATGGAAATAGATTGTATTATGAATGATCTCGTACAATTACGGAATGAGCTCGCTTTAAATGCAGGATTTCATAATTATAGTGAATATGCTTGTAAACAAAAAAACAGAGATTATAACATTGAAGATTGCTATAAGCTCCATGAATCTATAGAAAAGTATGTTGTACCAATTTGGAAACAATTAGGGAGTATTTCTAAAAAGAATCTCGGTGTAAAAACGTATCGCCCTTGGGATCTTACTCCATGTAATATACTAAAAGCTCCATTTCAAAATGCCATTGATTTATTGGATGGGTTGGAAGAAATGTTTCGGAAGACAGATTTATATTTTTATGAGGAATTTATCCATATACGAAAAGCAGGATTAATTGATGTAGAAGAACGTGAAAATAAAGCACCAGGAGCTGCTTGTTTTACCTTGCCTCATAGTAAAGAGGTTTTTGTGTATTCTAATTTTAGTCCATCATTTTATGCGATTAATGCGCTCATACATGAAGTGGGACATGCATTTCATTTTTATAAACAATTTAAAAATGATAGTAGCATGCAGGAAAGGTATCTTCGTGAAGAGGTGGCTGAGCTTTATTCCCTCAGTCTTGAGTTACTAGTAATGGATAAGCTTACTATTTTTTATAAGCAAGAGGATGAATATAAAGAAGTGCAGCGCGTACAATTATATCGTGCTTTGTCTTTATTATTGTCGTCAATTGCAGGAGATGTATTCCAGCATTGGATCTATACAAATCCAAACCATACACCAGAAGAGCGTGATAAGAAATACGCTGAACTATGCAAAAGGTATCAATATTCATCAGTCAATATTGACGGATTAGAAGATGAAATTGGTTCGAGTTGGGTAGAGTCATTTCACTTTGTTCAGTTTCCTTTTTATAAAATTGAATATGCAATTGCGCAAATAGGAGCAATGCAATTGTTTCAAATTTATCGAGAGGATCCAGAAAAAGCGATTACTTTCTTTAAAGAGGGAGCGAGTGCAGACTGGAACCTACCAATACAAGAAATATATGAAAAAACAGGTGTCACGTTTGATTTTTCGGAAGAAAGGATAGAAAGTACTGCAAGTGTAATTGTTGATCTGATTAATGAATTAAAATAAGGATAGCATTAGCTATCCTTATAGCTGTTTGTTCGTAGATTTTTTCTTGTTTATATAAAATGTAATAATAGCTGTAATGAGAAAAATAGGTATAGCATACGCTTGCCCAACAAACAACTTCCAGCCCACATGATTATAACCTTGAGATGCTGGAGCAATCATAGCGATTACGCAAACAATAATATAGAGTACTAGTGCAGGGAGTATATTTTTCACTTGTTCACCTCCTTCTAAAGATAAAATATTTTATCATTCATATATTTTAATTAACATTAAGAGCTTTGAAAAGTAAATGTACCATTATTTGTAGTATTATAATATTTACAAAAAGTGTACTATGTTTAAATAGGGCAATGGGATTTCAAATCTTAAAAAAGTGAATTATAAGTAAAAAACGATGGTTTTATGGTAAACGATATATTTTTTATTTTTAATATCATTATATAGCATGTTGAGAGAAAAATGTGTAAAATAGTTAATTTTACTTATGCAAGAGAAGAGGTAAGAGATAAATGAAAAGGTTATGCATAATTCCATGCGGAAAGAAGAAAATTTGGGATAAGTATCCGGATTACGGGCCTATGGAGGCAAAAGATGTATATATTAGCCCGTTCGGAAAAGCGTGTCAGGCGTATGCAACGATGTTTTTTGAGAATTGGGTTATATTATCGGCGAAGCATGGATTTTTAAGGCCAAATGATATTGTACTAGAAAACTATGATCTTGCGTTTGATTCAAAGAGCGATAAGGTAATAAGTATAGAGCAATTACAAAAACAGATGGTAGATAAAAGTTTACTACAGTTTGACGAAATCGTCTTACTTGCAGGGAAAAAGCATAAAAAAGTAGTAACAAAGCTATATCCAGAAGAAATGATTACATATCCGTTAGAAGGATGTAAAGGAATTGGATATATGTTGCAGAGGTTGAAAGAGGCAGTGAAGGAAGAGGAGGAAATATAAGTATAGTTTCGGTCACCATGAGCTTAAACTGTTTTTAGGGAGCTAAAACGTAAAATAGAGTTTTTAAGCATCGCCAAAAAGGTGATGCTTTTTGTTCGTGTCACCACTTTTTATATCGAAAACGAATTGCTTTCACTTTTAGAAAATGTAGGACGTATGGGTACAGTTAAGATTGTAAGTGGGAATAGCAATAAGACAAGTTTTGAATATGATATTAAGAAAGGAGATGTTGATAAATAATGGCCAGATATAGTTTGCACGGAGGACACAATAGTATTGTTCAAGGTGCTAATTTTGGGAATCGGAAAGAACACGTTCTAGATAGGCAAGTTAAAGATGCTGTGGCCACTAAGTTAAGATCCCTAGGACACACGGTTTATGACGATACGGATGAGATAGGGACAACTCAATCACAAAATTTAAATAATATCATTCGGAATAGCAATTCCCATGCTGTGGATTTAGTTATTTCTTTTCATCTTAATGCAAGTGATGGAAATGGACAGGGTGTTGAGGTTTTGTATTATGATCAGAAAGATTTGGCGGCTAAAATATCAGCTCAACTAGCAAAAGATATTGGATGGCGTGATCGAGGTGCGAAACAACGTACAGATTTAGCGGTATTAAATGGAACGAAGGCACCGGCTATTCTTATTGAATTAGGATTTATTGATAATGAATCCGACATGGCAAAATGGAATGTTGATAAAATCGCTAATTCTATTGTATTTGCTCTTACAGGACAAACTGGAGGAGGTGCAACGGACTTGCTCAAAGTAAAAACTGGTGGTGTAGCATTTAGTAATTTACAAGCTTTGGCTCAAGCTATGGTAGATGCGGGTATTGATGGACAAATTGTCGTTCAGAAAGATGGCATTGGCTATGCTATAACGAATGGCTATCCGTCCGGAAATATCGATAAATTTACAGCTTGGTTAGATGCACGTAAATGGTACTATGAGTACGTGAGATAAAACGAAAATCAGTTTGATTAAAAACTAAAAATTGTCTTATTTTTAGTTAACAAGTATATTAAGTAACTAATAATTATGTAACTATAAAAATATGGACAATGTATATGTAAATTAGTACACAAAACCACCTGTCAGAAAGGTGGTTTTGTGTATCCCGCTTTAATGGGCAGTAAAATTCATACCTCAAAATTCGGATGAAGCTAAGAAATTAGCTGGGAATTGCACTGCTTGTGGTCTCCTACTGATTATAGTTTAGAGCTTTGTAAGTCTTTACTTATTAACCCCGTAATAATATTTTATTTTCTCAATACATAAGCCGAATTTTAAATTATTACTAAATAATACAATACTTCTCATACTATTTATTAGATGATAATAGCAAAAAAACAAGCTTTGAATATAATAACGAAAAAGGAGATGTTAAATAATGGGTTGCATTGTAGATATTTCGAAATGGAATGGCGACATTAACTGGGATATTGCAGCACCACAATTAGATTTTGTAATTGCACGTGTGCAAGATGGTTCAAATTATGTAGATCCTTTATATAAAAATTATGTACAAGCAATGAAAGCAAGAAATATTCCGTTTGGTAATTATGCGTTCTGTCGTTTCGTTTCAGTAGAGGATGCACGGATAGAGGCGAGAGACTTTTGGAACCGTGGTGATAAAAATGCAACAGTTTGGGTAGCTGACGTAGAAGTAAAAACAATGAACGATATGAGAGCAGGTACACAAGCCTTTATTGATGAATTACGAAGATTAGGAGCTAAGAAAGTCGGTTTATACATCGCTCATCATATGTATGCTCCATTTGGAATGGCAAATGTCAATTGTGATTTTGTATGGATTCCTCGTTATGGTGGTAACAAACCAGCCTACCCATGTGATATTTGGCAATACACAGAAACAGGGAATGTAGCCGGCATAGGAAAATGTGATTTAAATAAGTTAATGGGAAATAAACCGTTAGTTTGGTTTACTAATCAAACTGTTGAACAATCGACAAAACAAGAAGGAGTTGGAATTATAGTGAATAAATTTAGTAAAGTTGTTACGTATGAATTTGGTACAGCGTTAGTAGTAGAAATGTTAGGAATGATGGATGCTCTTGGGTATGAATCTCGTATTATCTCATATGGAGATAAACAAGGATTAGTTAGATTTGAAACAGCATATCGCCAAGGGAATGAATTAGATCGAGCGACAGCGTGGTTAGATGCTAAAGGACTTAAATATTTTTATACAAAAGAATAGTTTGCTAAATAAAAAGCCGTCATGTGACGGTTTTTTATTTTTATGTAATCTTTTAACTCTACTTATAATATGGAGAAAATAGACTAACAAACAAGCCATTGTATACTTTCAAACATAGAATATGATGCATTCTATCAAGGAGGAAGCATATTTATGAGAAATACTTGTCATTGTGGACATTTTTAAGATTGTAATAAATTTTGGGATGATTTGATGTTTGGGAGATATAGATGTAAACGCAATGATTTTCACGAGTGTTGTTGCAAAGAGAAACCGAAGTGTGAGTGTGAAAAATGTCATTGTAAAACAAAAGCGAAATGCCATTGTAGGCATGAAGAGGAAGGGTATTAATAATAAAAAAGAGTACGATTACGCACTCTTTTTTGGGGTGATTATATTTCATCTTGAACAGATTTCTTTACAATTAACCATGTGTCTTTCTTTTTAATCGTTATAGCTACATTAGTTCCATTAGATTCCTTATAAAAGATATATCCATTGTTTGAGTTTACATATGTGACTGGTTCCCCTATGCAATCTCGCGAGCAGGATTTGTTGACTAGTTCAATTAGGGAGAGTTCGCTTGGATCTGTTTTACTTGCTTCTATAACAGCATCAAGGCTCGTTTTTCGATAGCCTTGTAAGTTGATATGAAAAAACTGCTCTATTTCTCCTGTAATGCTAGTATTCATTACTTCTACTGAATTCTTTTTTTCTTGAAGAAATCCGTTTTTATAAAGTAATTTTGTATATCCAATCCATGCTATTAATACTAGCGTGAAAAATATACCCGTCATTTTAAGCGTTCGTAGTCGTTTACTTACAATAGTTTCTGAGTATTTCATTCAGTCTAATCCTCCAATGTTTTTAATTTAAAATATGCTTGGATACATACTTTTAGAAGAGGATGAAATTTGATGAGTTTTCAATAAAAAAGAAAACATCCAGAGTTAGATGCTTTCTTTTTTGTATTTTTTGCTATCTGTTAGTTACTTGTTTCATAAGTGGTCTAATTTCTTTAACCGGTGGTTTTTTATCGTATACATCAACGTAAGAAAAATAATAATTTAAGTTTCTGAGAATTCCTTTTCCTATTTTAGCACTTAAGAAAGGAAAGACTTGTCCAGTATAATCATCAAGAGATTTACAGTAGTATTTTTCATCTAAATATATACTGTATTTACATGTTAGTTCTACTAGTGAGTTTCCTTCATCATCAATTACTTCCTTAGAATCAATAATGTCTATTAATGCGAATTTTTCATTTAGATAAACTTTCTTCTTTTTCTCATATTTATTTGTGAGTATAAATACGAGACCAATGGCGTTAATCAAACTGTTTCCTCCTATAAAAAACGGATATTAATAAAATATATCGATATACGTTAAATGTAAAGAGGACAGGTGAAATATCATTGATAGAAAGTTCAATAAGCCGATTTGGTTTTCAAATCGGCTTATTGTTATTGAAATACTTGCGGGAATTGCTTTACGATTGCGTTTGTTATCATGTCGGCCATTTCTAAAGCTTCTTTTTCAATTTTATCGTACAGTTTTACGCCTGCTTCATAATCTTTATTTAGGAATGCCAGTGCTTCTGCCTTAGTTAGTGCTAAATGTTCATAAAACATGTTTCTAAATGCTTCTTTATCAATATATGGGTTAATGCTAGTAAGAAATGCAACAATTTCATCTCCGTTAGCGTACCATTTTTTCTCTATAGCAGTAGCTGAATTTTGATCACCAGCTTTTGCTGCTTTAACAAGATCCGCTGCAATTACTAAGTGGTCTTTAATTAGTGCACTATATTTTTTTACAGCATCCTCACCATAGAATGGTTCAAGCGACAGTCCCATATGTGTTGCATTTTGAAGAAGCCGTCCAACTGTAATGTTTACGTCAGGTAAATTAAAAACAATACTTATAATAGCTAATCTCGTCCAAGCAACGTGTTGTTCCCATAAGGAACGCATATAACCTTTTAAAAAATTCTCGTTTTTACTAATTCGGTAATTACGTACAGATGTATCAAACTGTACATAAGGGTTATGATAGGGGGAGTAATACGATTGCCAATAAGGATACATAAACGGTAACACTCCTTTGAACATGTATAACTCAAAGTATGATGGGAATTTATATTTAGTTACGTGTCCTCGCTTATTTTTAAAAAATGAGTGTTTTAATTGTGATATACAGATAAAACGAATATAAAGTAAAAGATGCTCTGCAAGGGAAGTTGCAGAGCATCAAAAGGGTATTGCCGAGATGTCGGACTCGACTACGTAATATTATCATAAAATTCGCTTAAAAAAACCTGGTAAATGTGTCCAAATGAAAGTGTATCTTTAATAAAGTCAAAGGGATCTGCTTCCCGCGGCAGATCCCTTTGACTAGATAATGTCGATGAGCAAAAACTCATCTGGAGTACTTTAATAGTAACAAGTGAAATTCGTTTTGTGTATTGAGAAAAAAGAATTAGATATTTAAATGTTAAGCATTTATATTTTACCTTTTGTAATTATGACCATTTGTAGTGAGTGGATTATGGTTATAAAATGGTGATAAGATTTATAATTACATCTAATAGTGTTATGAAATATATAATAATAAAAAAAGACCCGCTTATATAAGCGGGTCAACTTAAGGGGTTTATCCAACAGAATATTTCATATGATAACAATTGTATTGTAGTAAGTCCATAAGGTTTATATTGAGAAAATGATTATGAATGATCTATTTCGTACGTGTATTAACGTTTAAAAAGTTGAGAAAGACAATGAAAAAGCTTTCTATAAGAAAAAAATGGCTGGTACTTATAATATGATTCATATTTCCACGCTTCATTATTTGAGAATTGGAGTTGGTTCGGTACGTTTTTTTGTTTGATGGAACTCATATTACGGTGCTTCATATAGTAACCTCCTGAATTCATATGTATAAGATTAGTAGTATTCAAGGAGAATTAATAAAATGTGTATTTATTTTAAAATTTATTATAGTACTAATCATTCTCTAAAACGTAAAGAAGCATAAAGTAATGAAAAAGCAGGCTGATAGTCATGTATTCATCACTTTCATGATGCATAAGAGATGATATAATAGGAGTAGATGAAAGATAAAGAAAAGCAGGTGACTCTTTTTTGTTTACAAAAGCACAAGAACTTTTAGCGTCTTATTTCGGTTATTCGTCATTCCGAAGAGGACAAGATGAAACAATTAAAAATGTATTAGATGGGAAAGATACTGTCTGTATTATGCCTACAGGTGGTGGTAAGTCAATTTGTTATCAAATTCCCGCATTAGTATTTGAAGGAACAACGTTAGTTATATCGCCTTTAATATCACTTATGAAAGACCAAGTAGATACATTAGTACAAAATGGTATTTCAGCTACATATATTAATAGTTCTATTTCGAGTACAGAAGCGAATCAACGAATTCAATTAGCGAAACAGGGCCATTATAAGTTACTTTATGTAGCGCCAGAGCGACTGGATTCAATTGAGTTTGTTGACCAACTGATCGATATGAAAATCCCGATGATTGCCATTGATGAGGCGCACTGTATTTCGCAGTGGGGACATGATTTCCGTCCGAGTTATTTACATATACACCGTATATTAGATTATCTTCCAGAAAAGCCGCTCGTATTAGCATTAACTGCTACGGCAACACCACAAGTTCGTGATGATATTTGCAACACGCTTGGAATTAATCAAGAAAACACGATTATGACAACGTTTGAGCGCGAGAACTTATCATTTTCTGTTATTAAGGGACAAGATCGTAATGCATATTTAGCGGATTATATTCGTCAAAATCAAAAGGAATCTGGGATTATATATGCAGCTACTAGAAAAGTAGTTGATCAGTTGTATGAGGATTTAATGAAAGCGGGAGTTTCTGTATCAAAATATCATGCCGGTATGAGTGATAACGATCGAAATGAGCAACAAGAACTCTTTTTACGTGATGAAGTGAGTGTAATGGTAGCCACATCTGCGTTTGGGATGGGTATTGATAAATCGAATATTCGTTACGTTATCCATTATCAACTTCCAAAAAATATGGAAAGTTATTATCAAGAAGCAGGACGTGCTGGCCGTGACGGATTAGATAGTGCATGTATATTGCTTTATTCTTCTCAAGATGTACAAGTACAACGCTTTTTAATTGATCAATCGACAGGAGAGTCTCGTTTTTCAAATGAACTTGAAAAACTGCAAAATATGACTGACTACTGTCATACAGAACAGTGTTTACAATCATTTATTTTGCAATACTTTGGAGAAGAACCAAAAGAAGATTGTGGCCGCTGCGGTAATTGTACAGACGACCGAGAAAGTATCGATGTGACGAGAGAATCGCAAATGGTTTTATCTTGTATGATTAGGACGAACCAACGATTTGGTAAACAAATGATTGCACAAGTACTAACTGGATCTAAAAATAAGAAAGTCATTGAATTTAATTTTCATACTTTGCCAACTTACGGACTTTTATCAAATCGTAGTGTAAAAGAAGTGAGTGAATTTATTGAGTTTTTAATTTCAGACGAGCTAATTGCAGTTGAACATGGTACTTACCCGACACTAAAAGTAACGGAAAAAGGGAAAGAAGTGTTACTTGGTAAAGAGAATGTTTTACGTAAAGAACGAGTAGAGACAAGACAAATCGTTCAAGATCATCCTTTATTTGAAGTACTTCGCGAAGTACGTAAAGAAATTGCGCAAGGAGAAGGGGTACCTCCATTCGTTATTTTCTCTGACCAAACGTTGAAAGATATGTGCGCAAAAATGCCGCAAAGCGACTCTGAACTTTTAACTGTGAAAGGGATTGGTGAACACAAACTTGTGAAGTATGGTTCGCACTTCTTACAAGCAGTTCAGCACTTTATTGAGGAAAACCCAAACTATGCTGAAACTATTAAAACAGAAGTGGTGACAGAGCGGAAAAAATCAGGGAAAGCTTCAGCAAATTCACATTTGGAAACGTATGAAATGTATAAACAAGGTATTAATCTAGATGAAATTGCGAAAGAACGTGGATTATCAAGACAAACGATTGAAAATCATTTAATTCGTTGTTTTGAAGATGGCATGGAAGTAGACTGGAACAGTTTTGTTCCTGCAGAATACGAACAACTGATTGAAACTGCTGTGCAAAATGCTGATGGTGGTCTGAAATCGATTAAGGAACAACTTCCGAATGAAGTGAGTTACTTTATGATTCGTGCTTATTTACAAATTAGAAAGTAGTGACATGTAAAGGGGATAGGGATTTATGCATCACGTTTTTGTGTATGGCACGTTAAGAAAAGAGCAAACGAATGCTCATTATATGCAAGGTGCAATATGCATTGTAGACGAAGCATGGACGTATGGCAAATTATTTGATACAAACGAAGGGTATCCAGCGATGATTTGTTCAAATAAAGATAAGGTATATGGAGAAGTTTATGAAGTAAATGATGACATATTGCGTAAGTTAGACGAACTAGAAGAATATACAGGTAATGCAGAGACGGATTTATATGAACGAATCACACAAATAGTATTTGATGGTGATAGGGAAATAGAGGCATATGTGTATATCGCTCAAGATAAAAATATGCTAAAGAAAGTTATCATTTCTGGTGATTGGTTGAAGTATCAACAAGGGAAATAATAGCAGCCATAGAGCAGATAGTGGAATTTTCCATTATCTGCTCTTTTATTTTTGGTACTTTAAAAATTCTTATTATTTAGATAAAATATAAATATAGGGAAATCAAAAGGAGGATTTTTCATGGGTATCAGAAATTTAGTTTCTCACCTGTAGTAGAAAAATAACGTACAGGAGGAGAATAATAATGAACGAATTAAATGTAAAAGAATTTTATAAAAAACAATTTGAATTACTAAGCTATGATATAAAAAATGAAAATTGGTTAAAGGAAGTTGCGAAAGAAGTACAAGAACAAATTGGATATCCATTTCAAACGATGTTAGAACTAGGAGCTGGAAATGGTGGTTTTGCAAGAGCGATGTCTAATTTGAATGTAAAAATGACTACTGTAGAGCTTGTACCAGAGTTAGTTATGTTTGCTAAAGAACATTCTACTAACGACATTGTGATTCATTGTGCTGACTTTTATAAAATTAACTTTGAAGAAAAGTTTGATGTTGTTAGTTATTTAGACGGATTTGGTGTGGGAACAGATGAAGAACAATTGGTTTTATTAAAGCGAATCCATAATTGGTTGAAAGATGATGGGTGTGCACTTATTGATATTTATCAACCATTATATTGGGAAAAAGCAAATGGACAAGAAATGCCGATTTATTCTGCAATGCGAAAATATGAATATGATAGTGAAAATGCTAGGATGCTGGACCACTGGTGGGAAAAGGATTCTTCAAATGATATCGTGACACAATCTTTACGTTGCTATACGATAGATGAGATTAGTAATTTATGTGCAGAGGCTCGTTTCAGTATAGTTGGGATTTTCCCAGGAGGAGCGTATGACTTTGAAGAGAGGAAATATAAAGAGCAAGCGTCTTTAAATGAATGTTTATCATATCGAATAAAAGTAAAAAAGAGTAAGGATTAATGAAGTGACCCCTAAAAGTTAGACACGGTTATTTCATTAGGCAGCTTGATCCAAATGAGTCCGGTATTGTACCGGGCTCATTTTTAATTTTGCCTTAATCCGTTTCGTATT